>JAGAZG010000130.1 GCA_017940105.1 Mailhella sp.
CATGATGAAGCCCATTTTCATATGGTCCTCATAGCGAGCCTTATGAATCAGGCCCTTGTGCAGGAGAACTGCGTCTGCGCCGCCTTCATCCATGTCGTTGATGACTTTGGCCATGTCGCGCAGGCCGCGCGGGGTCCCGTCGGAAACGCCATGGTCCATGGGAACGACAATGGCACGTCCCGTTTTTGGGGAAATGATGCGGTTGAATCTTCTGAGTGAGCCTATTTCCATGATAATGACCTCGATTGCGGGCCCGGCGTAATAAAAAAGCCGCCGGTTTGTGAACCCGCGGCTTTGGTTTATGTCTTTCGATAGAAAATATCACAGGACACTGCCGCGGGCGCACGTAAAGTACCAATAGCCGAAGCTGCTGGCAAAAGTAAAGTACGCGTTGCGGAAAGATGTCTGCATGATAAATTCCTCAAAAACCTTCTAACGCACAGGTATTGAGCTTGTCAACGGAAAAGTGAAGGCAGTTTTTCTCTTTCCGCTTCATGCTTGGTTCCGTTCTGGCATACTGCCCCGGCCTTCAGGCCGATGCGCATGAATTCAGGCCAGAAGGCCGGGGTAGTTGCTGCGGCCGGTTTGGGAGTGGCCTTCCCCTCCTAATCACCGGGTGAACAGGCATGAATGCCTGTGCAGGCCTTCTATGCTGGTGCGTGACAACCAGAGTTCGACGTGCTATTAAGAGAGATTGACCGCAACTGTGTTGCCTTTCTTTCGTGCAAGGGCCGGTTTTGCGGTAGGATTCTGCCAGGGAAGGAGCACGCCCAGGAGTTTTTCCCTTTGTGTATGAGGAGGATGCGCATGAGTTTTGCAGACAAGCTTTTCAGGCTGGAAGAAAACGGCACCAGCGTTAAGCAGGAAGTTATGGCCGGACTGACAACTTTTGTCACCATGGCCTACGTTATTTTTGTCGTTCCAGCCATGGTTTCCGAGACGGGCATGCCAAAAGACGCCCTTTTTGCAGCCACCATATGGGCAACGGCACTTACAACGCTGTTCATGGGGTTTTGGGCCAATATGCCCATTGCCCTCGCGCCGGGCATGGGAATCATAGCGTATTTTACCTATTCCGTGGTGCTTGGCATGAGCCTGCCGTGGCAGACGGCGCTTGGCGCGGTATTTATTTCGGGCGCTGTGTTTCTTTTTTTGTCTGCAACAAAGATACGCGCAATGATTATTGCCTCCGTGCCAAAAAACCTTACTTTGGCCATTTCGGTAGGCATTGGCATGTTCATAGCCTTCATCGGTCTGCGCAGCGCCGGAATCGTTGTTTCCAGCGAAGCCAATGCCGTTGCTTTGGGCAATCTGAGCAGCAAGCCTGTCCTGCTGTCGCTTTTTTCTCTCGTGCTTACAGGCATACTGCTTTCTCTGCATGTGCGGGGCGCCATTCTCATAGGCATACTGGTTACGACGGCAGCAGGCATGGCTGTTGGCGCCGGGCCGGTTCCGCACAGTGTTTCGGACGTCGTTAATTTCAGCATACCAAGCGTCATGCCCACGTTCATGCAGCTTGATATCCTTGCCGCTATTGAATATGGCCTGGTTTCCGTGCTGTTCACCATGACCATGGTTGACCTGTTCGACTCGATAGGAACCATTATTGGCGTTTCGCGCAAGGCCGGGCTCATGAATGAAGACGGCACCATCAGAGGCATGGACAAGGCGCTTATCGTGGATTCCTGCGGCACAATTTTCGGCAGCTTTATGGGCACTCCCGCCGTAACCAGCTATGTAGAAAGCTCCTCCGGCGTTGCCGAAGGAGGGCGCACCGGCCTGACGGCGGTAACCGTAGGCGTGCTCTTTTTAATATGCCTGGTCTTTGCTCCGGTCGTGGGCGTTGTGCAGAGCTATGCAACCGCTCCTGCGCTTATCATCGTCGGAGCCCTCATGGCGGAAGACATGACGGCCATTGATTTTAAAGACATGACTGAATCCCTTCCTGCTTTTCTTACCATGATCACCATGCCGCTCACCTACAGCATCGCCAACGGCTTCGGCATGGGCTTTATCAGCTATGTCATTCTTAAAACCTGCACGGGACGCATTAAGGAAGTCAGTCCCATCATGTGGATCGTATCAGTATGCTTTGCCATCAGCTTTGTGATGCGCTGATAACTGAGGCGGATATGTGAAAAACAAGAGCCGTCGGCAAAGGCGCATGCCATTGCCGACGGCTCTTTGTGATGCTCAAAGTTCAGATGGCTTACGGCTTGACGTAAGCAAAGCCTTCGCGCTGGAGCTTTACAATCTCAACCATGCCGGCAGGAATGATTTCACATCCATCCCAGAGCTTGCTCCTGTCAACATTGAAAGCGTTGAGCGCATTGTTGCACAGCCGGATGGAGAGTCCGGCCTTCATCAGCTGTTCACCGCGGGCGGCCTGAGCCGCGTTGTCCTTGGTAAAAAGCTGAGCCGCAGGTCCCGTAACGACCATGACTGTTTGAAATTCTTCGTTTGGAAGAGCTGCGGCATAGTTGGCGCAGTTGTTCATGGCAAGGTTGAGCCGCGCCGGATCGTTGTCGTCGACGTGGACAAGCAGGTCATAATTCATGTGCATCCTCCTCTGGTGAAATCGTGTTGAGGTGAATCCAGTCAGGGCTGCCTACTGCTGTTTGCGCAGGCCTGTGTACCAGCCGGCGGCCTGGCGGAGCAGACGCATGCTGCGCTCTGCCATGGCGTAGGGGTCGTTCATATAGCCGTCCAGCAGCAGGGTGCTGTCAAACAGGCTGCTGACCATGTCTTTAAGCGTTTCGTCCTCTGCATCAGCCTGGCACATCTGCATGAGAGAACGCACAAGGGCATGATCCGGGTTGATTTCAAGTATTTTCTTGGGAATGCCTTCTGTTTTCTGCATGGCGCGCATCAGTTTTTCCATGGAAGATGAAACCCCGTCAGGAGAAACAAGGCACGCCGGCGCATCAATGGGTTTTTCAGACAGGCGGACGTCCTTTACCTGATCGCCGAGGATCTTTTTAATGGCGGCCAGCAGAGCGTCAATCCCGGGCTTGTCTTCTTCTTTCAGAGGTTCCGGCCTGGGCTCTGCGTCTTCTATGTCAGGATAAGCTTCAAGAGCCTTGGCATCGGCCTGCTCTATGGATTTAAACGGGTGCTTCTGATATTCCATCAGGGATTCAAGAGAGAATTCGTCGACAGGATCCGTAAGGAAAAGCACTTCGACGCCTTTGCGCTTGAACTGCCCGAGATGCGGATTGACTTTGGCCGCTTCCATAGACGAAGCCGCAACATACCAGATTTCTTTTTGATCTGCCTTCATTCGCGAAACATAATCATCCAGGCTGGAGTACTTGTCTTCAGCGGCGGTCGTGTAGTAGCGCAGCAGGGGGAGCAGCCTGTCGCGGAACTGGAAGCTGTCAAAGCCGAATTTGATGTATTTGCCGTGCAGCTTCCAAACGGATTCGTATTTTTCAGGATCATTTTTGGCCATGCGTTCAAAATGCGTGAGCAGCTGGCGTACAATGGTCTGGGATATTTTGCGCATGACCACGTTTTCCTGCAGCGTTTCACGGGAAATGTTCAGCGGCAGATCTTCTGTATCCACGACGCCTTTCATAAAGGCAAACCAGTGCGGCAGAAGATCCTTGTTCTGATGGTCTATCAAAACGCGGCGAACATACAGATCAGGTCCCCATTCGTCCTTGCGTTCGTCAAAAATGTCCACTGCCGTTCCTGGGATGTACAGCAGGCAGTTGAACTGTACGGGCGCATCAACGGAAAAATGGATCACGTCCAGGGGGGCTGTCTGGTCGTAGGTCAGATACTTGTAAAAGTCGTTATACTGCTCTTTCGTGATGGAAAATTTTGGTTCGCGCCACAAAGCGGCCGTTGTATTCACGCGGCTGCCGTCAAGCTGAATGGCAAAAGGCAAAAAGTTTGAATGCTTGCGGATAACGCCTTCAAGACGGTATTTTTCCTGGTATTCGTGCGCGTCGTCCCGCAGAAAGATCTTTATGCGGGTTCCGCGTTTCAGTCCTTCAGCCTCAGCGCCTTCAAGAGAACGCAGGGTATAGCTGCCGGTGCCGTCAGACGTCCAGACATGGGGAGTTGCGTCGCCTTGCGCCGGCACGGACGTGACTTCAACTCTTTCAGCCACCATGAATACGGAGTAAAAGCCGATGCCAAAGCGTCCGATGATTTGAGAGGCGTCGCTGGGTACGCTGTCGTCATGTTCGACGATGGGCTCTTCTTCGGGCTTGCTTTCGCCTTCTTCGCCATTGACGATCTCACCGGTCTTCGCCTCTGGTTCCGCCTTGGGCTTCTCTGCCTCGCGTGCGCGAAGAAACTGTTCTGATCCCGAGTGCGCAATGGTGCCAAGGTTGTCGATCATTTCCTGCTCGCTCATGCCGATTCCTGTATCGGCAATGGTGAGGACATGAGCATCCTTGTCTGTGGTTATGGAAATTTCCAGGGGGAGGTCAGCGTCCCGGACTTCGCCGCCGGTACTCTGCAGAAAACGCACCTTTTCAAGCGCGTCAGAAGCGTTTGAAAGAAGTTCTCTCAGGAATATTTCGTGATTGGTATACAGTGAATGGGTGAGGATATGAAGCAGTTTGCATGTTTCAGCATGAAACTGATGAGTGCTTTCCGCCATGATGCGGCCTCCTGATGTTCGCCGGCATTCAGCCGGGCGCATAAAATTTAGATGTGCGTCGCCGTTAACGGCAAGGCTTAAAAAGATTAATGCGGATTAGCGGTCAGTCAAGAGGCAGAAGCAAGATGGAGCATTTAAAGGGCGCTTATTAAATAAAGGCGGCATGGCTTTCTGGCCATGCCGCATGATGCCTGTGTTTTTTTAACCGGGCAGGTTATTTCTGCACGACCTTCACTTTGGCGTCAAAACCCTGGAGTTCGTCATCGGCAAAAGCGCCCTTTGTTACGGTGACCTGCTTCAGTGCAGGCAGCTGCTTAAGAGCGGCGAGGCTGGTGACGCCTTCAGTCTTGGTAACGGTCACATGCGTGAGGGCTGCGCACGAAGCAATTGCGTCAAGACCGCTGACTTTGCTGTTGTTGATGTAGAGAGTCTTGAGTCCAGCAAGGCCCTTAAGAAAAGCCAGGTCAAAGGCATCGCCCTTCAGGTTTACATCGGATATGTTCAGCCTTTCCAGTGCAGGCAGGGTTCCGATATTGGCGGTGTTGATGCCGTTGGTCTTTCTGATTTCAAGTTCCTTCAGGTTCTTCCAGCCGGAGGCGCTGGTAAAGTCGAATGGCTCGCCTTCTTTGGCATTGTAGCCGTCTATGATGAATTTGTTCATTCCGGTAAGGCCGGAAAGAGCGGCTGAGTTGGTGGCTCCCTTCACATCCCAGAACTTCAGCTTTTTCAGGCTGGCAAGCTGTCCGACGGCGGCAAGGTCGCCGACAGGTTCGCGCATGTTCCAGATCTGGAAGTCTTCAAGGTTGATTTTGGTAAGCGGGCTGTAGTCTTTGACGTATTCGGCAAAGACATCGAATTTTTTAAGGTTAGGCAGATTGGCCACCCAGTCAAGGTTGTCAAGCTTGGTCAGGCCGCCATTGAGCTCCGTCACCTGGGTGAGAGCGCCAAGGGTTGAGAAGTCAGCATCCTTGACGGCGTAGTACATCATCTTGCGCAGAGACGGGCAGCCGGCCAGGGGAGAAAAGTCCTTGACCGTTGCGCCGTACAGGTTGAGATCATTCAGCTTTGCCAGCTTGGTCAGGGGAGTGAGATCCTTGATGACGTTGTAGTTCAGCCTGAGCTCCGTGAGGTTGGGCATGGCCTCGACGAGGGGCGTCAGATCATCCGGGCTGGCATTGTACAGGGCGGCTCTTTTCAGGTTGGGAAGTGATGGAAGGCCCTTGTACGAGGCGATGCGCTCACCGCTGATGATGACGTTTGTGAGATTGGTCAGTTTTGACATCCACTCCACGTTGTTCACGGCGTCATCGCTGACTTCAATGTCGGTCAGTTCAGTAAGCCCGCTGACGGGAGAAAGATCAGGCGCAGCGACCTGAAGTTTAAGCTTCTTCAGCTTTTTCAGGCCGGCGATGGGCGCAACGTCGGTGACGGATTTTTTGCTGTCGGAAATGCGGAGTTCTGTCATGTCGGGATAAAGGGAGCAGATCTTGGCGACATCTTCGTTGGCGACCTTGCTCAGATCGAATCCCAGGCGGTTCATATCCCTGACTTTGCCAAGATCTGCCTTGATCTGGGCGGCAATCTCATCGTTAAGAGCTTCTTTAACCTGAAACATGCTGCCCGAAAGCCTGACAGAAGGGGCTGCCTGGACTCCCGTTGCCAGAAGAAAGACAGAAAGCGGGGCAACGGCAGCGAAAAGTTTCCAATTCATAGC
>JAGAZG010000131.1 GCA_017940105.1 Mailhella sp.
CTCGCCCATCTGTTGCGTACGCTCCTCAGGAGCTGCGGAGTCCGGGTTCTGCTCGTCTGTGCTCGATCTGCCGGCGCTGTGCAGCCTTGGTCCCGAAGGGCTTGGCCTGCATTCGGAAACCGAATTCATAACGCCTTCGACCATACTGCCGCGCGCCAAGCTGGTGGCGCTCACGGCACTGCAGGCGGCCCATGCGTTCCAGGCCAGCACCAAAGTCAGCCTGTAGCACTGCGCCGATGCCTTTATGCCCCGGCGCGACTGCTGTGCGCCCATAACCGCCATACGTTTTATTGCCCACCTGAGAGGAGTAGATGAAGAAGATTATTTGCACTGTCCTTTGCCTTGCCGCCTTGTCCGCCGCAGCCGTCTCCCCTGCTGCAGCTGCGCCGGCAAAAATCGTTTCGGCATGGCTTGGAGAACATGAAACGTTCGCGGCATGGTACGCCAAGCAAAACGGCTGGGATCTCGAAGAAGGCATAGATCTGCACATGCTCAGATTCGATTCCGGAACCGCGGCCATAGAAGGCCTCAAAGCCTATAAATGGGCTGTCGCCGGCTGCGGGGCTGTACCTGCCCTGATGGCGTCTCAGAGCGGGAATCTCGACATCATCGCCGTGGCTAACGACGAATCGTCCGCAAACGCAATCTACGTCCGCAAGGACAGCCCTGTTCTTTCCGTCAAAGGAGCCAATGTCAGCCTGCCTGAAGTATATGGGGATGCGGCGACCGTGCGCGGGAGCACCGTGCTCTGCCCAAGGGGCACATCTGCCCACTACCTGCTTTTGCGCTGGCTTCAGGAACTGGGCATGACAGAAAATGACGTGCATCTCAAGGCCATGGATGCGCGCCAGGCTATGGGGGCATTCTCCGGAGGGCTCGGAGATATACTTCCGACATGGTCTCCCTATATCCTGGAAGCGGACAAGAAAGGCTATGTCAAGGCTGCAACATCCAATAACTGCGGCGTCACCCTGCCGGTGCTGCTGGTGGCGGAACGCGGCTATGCCGAAAAGAATCCTCAGCATATAGAGGCGTTTCTGCGGATGTACTTCAGGGCTGTTGATGCGATCGCTTCTGCACGTCCTGAGGACCTGGCTGAAAAATACATGGCCTTCTCCAGGGAATGGTCAGGCATCAGGCTCGACAGGGAGCAGGCCCTGTGGGATCTTCAGGCGCACAGGATGTTTCCCCTCAGGGAGCAGCTCGAGCTTTTTGACAGTTCCGCAGGTGAAAGTAGGCTGCACACATGGCTGGGCAGGATCGTTTCGTTCCAAAAACAGTTCGGCCTCGTGAAGCATGTTGACGAGCCGCGCCTTGACAGGTTGAATTCCGTGAACGACGTGTACCTTAAGGCCATAAGCGCGGCTCACTGACACCGCTGATGCCTGGCAGCTCCCTTAGATCATCCAGCGGGGTTTTCTCTCCGCCGCTAGTGACCGTAGAGGGGGCTCTGCAAAACTCTTTTGACGTCCCCGGCAAAAAAATGGGTAAGGCCGGGGAGTCTGCTCATGGGATTTTCTTGATCCTGCGTCGCTGCCTCAAGAGCTTTTCCTCCGGCGGCTGAACGGCATGCAGGAATCGCTTTCAACCATGACCTGGATACGACACATGCTTCAAAGCGACAAGAATGAACTCAAAAAAATTGTTGCGCGCGGTTGCTTTTTGGATGCGCCCGAAGACCTGGTAGGCTATTCCTATGACTCTCAGGCCATCGAAGCCATGCCAGATGCTGTCTGTCTTCCCAGGACAACGGAAGAGGTGTCGCAGATCATGTCATACTGTTACCGGCACGACATCCCCGTGACACCTCGCGGGGCGGCATCGGGCGCAACGGGAGGAGCTGTCCCCGTCAGGGGTGGACTGGTGCTCTCCCTCCAGCAGATGAACGCCATCGAAGACATCGA
>JAGAZG010000132.1 GCA_017940105.1 Mailhella sp.
CAGCTATGACTTTGCCAGAGAAATTGACGGCGACACGGTTTCTGACATTCTCGCCTATGTGGAATACGATCCGCACCGCGTGCTTCTTGGCATACGCAAGTCGGCGGAGCGCGCTGTGCGCGAAGGCCGCATCACGCCGGCTCAGCGCTTTAAGCTGATGCAGGCGTTTGAAAACGGCCTGCGCGGCTACACCTATTACGAAAGCTGATCCGGCGGTGCGCCGCAGGACAGCTTATTATGCAATTTCAAGCAAAAACAGGAGCAGGACAATGGCAAAAGTGCTGATCATCGGCGCAGGCGGCGTCAGTTCAGTGGCAACGCATAAATGCGCCCAGGCATCCGATGTTTTTTCTGATATAGTCCTTGCCAGCCGCACCCGTGAAAAATGCGATGCCATCGCCGAAAGCGTAAAAAAGCGCTATGGCCGCAGCATTGAAACAGCCCGGGTCGACGCAGACAACGTTCCCGAACTCACCGCCCTCATCCGCAGTGTCAAGCCAGACCTGGTCATGAACATAGCCCTGCCTTATCAGGACCTGCACATCATGGACGCATGTCTCGAAGCCGGCGTGAACTACCTGGACACGGCCAATTACGAGCCGCCGGACGATGCGCATTTTGAATACAAATGGCAGTGGGCCTATCAGCAGCGATTTAAAGACGCAGGGCTGTGCGCCCTGCTGGGGTCTGGCTTTGACCCTGGCGTAACCAATGTGTTCTGCGCCTATGCGCAAAAGCACCTGTTTGACGAGATAAACGTCCTCGACATCATAGACGCCAACGCCGGCGATCACGGCCTGCCCTTTGCGACCAACTTCAACCCCGAAATAAACCTGCGCGAAGTTTCTGCAAAGGGCCGCTACTGGGAGCGCGGCGAATGGGTCGAAACAGACCCCCTCGCATGGAAAATGAATTTTGATTTTCCCGAAGGCATAGGAAAGCGCAACTGCTACCTGATGTACCACGAAGAGCTTGAATCGCTCGTGCGCAACCTGAACGGCATACGCCGGGCCCGTTTCTGGATGACCTTTGGCGATGCCTACCTGAACCACCTGCAGGTGTTCAAGAACGTCGGGCTCATCGGCATTGAACCGGTCAAATTCCAGGGGCACGACATCGTGCCGCTGCAGTTTCTTGCCAGGCTCCTGCCTGATCCGGCATCGCTTGGACCGCGCACCGTGGGCAAAACATGCATCGGCTGCCTGATGCGCGGCAAGAAAGACGGCGAAGACCGCGTCCGCTACATCTACAATATCTGCGATCATCAGGAATGCTACAGGGAACTGGGCTCCCAGGCTATTTCTTACACCACGGGCGTTCCGGCCATGATCGGCGCCATGATGATAGTGACAGGCAAATGGAACCGTCCCGGCGTGTGGAACATGGAGCAGATGGATCCGGATCCCTTCATGGATAAGCTCGGCGAATACGGCCTGCCATGGAAAGTTGCCGAACCTGAACTTTAGGCGTCATGGAGCGCGGAGGGCTCTCTCCGCGCTCACGCACGCAGGCAGCAAAAAAAATGGATGCCCAGGAAAAAATAGCCCGTCTCGAAGAACTTTCGTGGTTTCAGGAAAAGCTGCTCGCGCAGCTGAACGAAGCGCTGACCGGTCAGCAGCGCCAACTGGACATGATGGAAAAGCGACTCCTGCGCCTGGAAGAACACGTGAGCATGCTTATGCTGGACGCACAGCAGGAAGCGCCGGTCAATGCGCTTCCGCCGCATTACATGCCCGAAAGGTATTGACATGGATGATTATATTGCCAGACTGCGCCCTGAGTCATGGCCGTCCCCCTGCTTTGTGACCGACCTGGCCAGGCTGCGTGCAAACGCCGCCGTTCTGGACGGGGTGCAGCGCAGGACCGGGGCAAAAATCATGCTTGCCCTCAAGTGCTTTTCGCAGTGGGAAACCTTTACGGAGCTTTCACGCGCAAAGGCAGGCCCCCTCTGGGGCTGCTGTGCAAGCTCTCCTGATGAAGCCAGGCTGGCCAAAGAAGATTTTTGCGGCGAAGTGCATGCGTTTGCAGCAGCGTGGAGCCGTGAGGAACTTGCAGAAACCCTGCGCTGGGCAGATCACATTGTTTTCAATTCCTTTGCGCAATGGAAAATTTTTCGGCCGCTTGTCCGGAGCATGTCGGATGAGCGGGGGGCGGACATCAAGTGCGGCCTGCGCCTCAACCCTGAGCACTCCGAAGGGGCCGTTCCCATCTATGATCCCTGCGCCCCTGGTTCCCGCCTCGGCATACGCCCGGCGGCCTTTCAGAAAGAGGCTGAACTGGACCCGCATTTTCTTGACGGCATAAGCGGCCTGCATTTTCACACGCTTTGCGAGCAGAACTCCGACTGCCTGGCACGCACGCTCGAAGCCGTTGAAAAGCATTTTGGCGCGTGGCTTGCGCAGATGGAGTGGGTCAACTTTGGCGGCGGGCACCACATCACCCGCAACGACTATGATGTGGAACTGCTGTGCAGATGCATTGAGCATGTGCGCGACCGCTATGGCGTGCAGGTTTATCTTGAACCCGGCGAAGCTGTGGCGCTCAATGCCGGCGTGCTCATCGCCAGCGTGCTCGACATTGTTCAGGCCGACATGCCCATCGCCATTCTTGACGCATCCGCCGCCTGCCATATGCCGGATGTGCTTGAAATGCCTTACAGGCCCGAAGTGTTTGGCGCAGGCGCCGCAGGCGAAAAGATGTTTTCTTACCGCCTGGCAGGCAAATCCTGCCTTGCCGGCGACGTCATGGGCGAATATTCCTTTGACGCCCCGCTCAAGCCAGGCATGCGCCTTGTTTTTAAAGACATGGCCATCTACAGCATGGTAAAAACCAACACCTTCAACGGGCTTCGCCTTCCCTCCATAGCTATCTGGGATCCAGATACAAATTTGCGTCGGGTTACCCGCAGTTTCGGCTACGGCGACTTTCGTTCACGGCTTTGACAACCCTTTTTCTTTGCAAGCATAGCGGTGTGCTGCCATGATTCCTTTTTTTCTTTCCTTCCTGCTGCTTTTCGCCCCTCTTTCCGCCAGCGGAACAGAGCAAAGCGATATTCCTTCTGCGCGCTATGCACTGACCATTCCGCATGGGCACATCAAGGCCTCGTGGCAAAAAACCGGGCTGAAAGAGGCCGATGATTTTGCCGAGGCCAAAGTCAAGGAAGAAGCCGAGCAGTTCAAGGCGCGGGTAGAGGCGCTGGACGAGGAATCGCAGCCCATGGGCATGGCCATGCCTGAATGCGAACTGTCCGTCACGGCCGCCGTCTCTGCCGGCGGAAAAACCATCGGCGTGCTCTGGGCCACGTATGAATATCTGGGCGGCGGTCATGGCAGCCTGGGATTGGAATCGCGCATTTATTTTCAGCAGAATTCTTCAAAAGATCAGAACGTTCGCTTGCTGGGCCTTAAAGATCTGTTCCGCGATCCCAGGGCCGCCATAGAAATATTCAGCGAATTTTCCCGTGAAGAACTGACCCGGCGCGGCCTCGATCCTTCCATGGTTGAAGCCGGCACTGTTCCTGTTCCTGAAAATTTCCTTGTCTTTCTGCTGGATGACGATGGCATACTGCTCTTTTTTGAGCCCTACCAGGTCGCGCCATGGGCAGACGGAACCATCAGGCTCCACATTCCGCTTGACCGTCTGAAAAAGGCATCTCCCAAGCTTTCTTACTGGAAGTGACCGTCCCGTTCCGCAAGCTTTCGCATGCCTGCCGGACGCCAGGCCTCAGCCCCATCAGCGATTGTCCCCTGCAAAGAGGCGGCTTTTTGCTTTTTCTATTCTGCGCCAGGACTGCATAAGCCTGCCGGCGCTGATGCTGCCTTCCCTGACCAGTTCCATCATGGCATTGAACGCCCGCTCATGCAGATCGGCATGGTAATCGAGGTTATTGCCAAAAAGCAGGATGTCGCAGCCTGCCAGAACGGCAAGGCGTATCATTTCTTTAATGCCGTATGTCCGCGCAACAGCGCCCATTTGCAGATCGTCGCTCACGACAACGCCATTCCAGCCCATTTCAGTGCGGAGCAGGTCGTTGACGACCCTGCCTGAAAGCGACGATGGCAGCGCAGGATCGAGCCTGCCGTTATAGACATGGGCAACCAGGACCATGCCGTGCCAGCCTTTTGCAAAAGCCATGGCATAGGGTTCCAGTTCTTCACGGCTCCATGAACGGGTGACGTCCGGCAAATCCAGGTGTGAATCCCGGCTGGCGCTCCCCAGGCCAGGAAAATGCTTGAGCACGGGAATGACGCCTGATTTCTGCAGTCCTTCTGCAAAAGCCAGCGCATGCCTTGCCGTCTGGCGCGGGGCACTTCCAAAAAGCCGCCCCATATCGCCCAGCCCGGGGCTGATGGACGAACGCTGCAAATCAACCACGGGGGCAAGATCAACATTTATGCCGAGCGACCGCATTTCTTCACCGGCTTTTCTGCCCAGGTCCCTCACCCTGCCCTGTTCCATGCCGCCCATTTCACGGGCGGACGGCAAGGGAAAAAAGCCGCGCTTTGCTTTCAGGCGGCTGACTTTGCCGCCTTCCTGATCAACGGCTATGAGCAGCCTGCCACCGGCGGCTTTCTGCAGCGCAGAGGTGAGCGCCTTGACCTGGGCGGGAGACTCTATGTTGCGCGGGTCTCCCTGCTTTTTATCGCGGTCAAACAGTATGACTGATCCGACATGACCCGCGCGTATTGCCCGCAGCAAAGACTCTGGCGGCATCGTTCCCCTGAAGCCCGTCATGATCATGGCGCCGGCCATGCGCTCGACAGAAGGTCCGGCCAGGGCGGCCTTCTGCGCAGGCGCCGCCGCCACAAGCAGCATGCATATTATAATGCCCATCCGCCGGATCATGCCCGCCCGCCTTCCTCTGCCGCACTGCCGATGAGGTCTGCCAGACGGGCATGCGGTATGTTGCCGGCCCTGTATGACGCGGCAAAATCCTTGAGGGCGCAAAAGCACATATGCTTCAGATAGGCATTGATATCATCAGGGCGGTACGAAAAAATGGTGACCATGCTGGCGGCGATATCGCGGCGGATGGTAAACATGAGAAGGTAAGGGGC
>JAGAZG010000133.1 GCA_017940105.1 Mailhella sp.
ATGGTTGTGCTGGATGCAGACCTCTACTTGCGCAAGCCGGATTTTCTTGAACGGGATGTGCAGCCCCTGCGCGATGCTCTTGCCGCGGACGATCGGCCTCTGCTCGTTGTGGTCAATAAGATAGATCTTTTTCATGACAAGGCCCGCATGCTGCCCCTGCTCACCCAGTTGCAGGAATGGTTTCCGCGTGCGGAGCTTTTTCCCATGTCCGCTCTTTCAAGAGACGGGATAAAGGAACTGAAGGACATCATTATTGGCATGGTTCCTGCCGGTGCGTCGCAGTTTCCCGAAGATCAGCTTTCGACTTCTCCAACCCGTTTTCTTGCGTCAGAAATCGTGCGGGAAAAAGTTTTTGAACGCCTTAGGCAGGAGGTTCCCTACAGCACGGCTGTCGACATCGAGGCATGGCAGGAGGATGCCGCACGAGGCATAACAACCATACATGCCGTGATTTTTGTCGCTCGCGCTTCTCATAAGGCCATGGTTATCGGCAAGTCTGGTTCAACCATTAAGCAGATAGGCATTGAAGCCCGCAAAGACATTCAGGAGCTTATCGGTGGCAAGGTCAACCTTCAGCTCTGGGTCAAAGTTAAGGATAACTGGGCGGAAGACACGGAACTGCTTCACGATCTTGGCCTTGAGGAAAACGTCTGACGCACAGGAGTAAGGCATGACGGCTTTAGAAGAGCGCTGGCGGCGCGTGCTGGCCGGCAAGGAAGAGGCAGAGCGCTTGGCTGGTCGTCCGCGCGGATCGGTATGCCTGGTGGCCGTTTCTAAATTTCATCCTGCCTCCGACATAGCCGCATTAAGAGGGCTTGGTCAGCTGGATTTCGGCGAAAACTACATGCAGGAAGCCCGTGCAAAGCAACAGGAACTTGCGGCTCTTGGCATACGCTGGCATGCCATAGGCGCCCTGCAGTCCAATAAGGCAAAGGACGCCGCCGGGCGTTTTCATCTGCTGCATACGCTGGGCAGCGAGTCTCTTGCGCGGGCTCTTGCGAGGCGTTTGCCTGATGGGGCTGCGCAGGATGTGCTCATAGAAGTCAACATTGGAGAGGAACCGCAGAAGGCAGGCGTCGTGCCTGCTGATCTGCCCGCATTTCTTGAACGGCTTTTACAGGAAGACCTGATTTCAGAAAAAGAAACGGGCCTGCGCTTGCGTGGGCTGATGTGCCTGCCCCCGCGTTGCGGCGAAGGCGAGCAGGCCCGCCCATGGTTTGCGCGTCTGCGCGGAATCCGCGATGAAATGGCGCAGCGCTTTGGCATGAAATTGCCTGAGCTTTCCATGGGAATGTCAGGCGATTACCGGCAGGCAATAGAAGAAGGAGCGACCATCATCCGCGTTGGCACGGAGATTTTCGGCCCGCGGCCGATCAAGCCTCAGCAATAGCCAGTTGTGGAAACGTAAGAAAAGCGCCTGGATTTTTCAGGCGCTTTTTGCGTTTGCAATCACTTCAGGCAACATGAATGCCTGTTTCAACTTGCGCTTGACCGCAGCTAAGATTGGGTACAAAACAGACGCATGTGCATTGGGAGGCAATTATGAGTTCGCCGCTTCGTATGGAGCTGAAAGTCATAGCAAATGTTCCTTTTGGGCAGCCTGCCGGAGCTGCGCAGAGCAGCAGGTTTTACGCCCTTACGCTTGAAAGTCCGGCATGGAAAGGCTGGACGCCCGGACAGTTTGTCATGCTGCATCCGTCGGGAGGATGCGACGGTCGGCCGCTGGCGCGCCCGTATTCGATATGCCGCGTGACATCGAGGGGTCTGGTACTGTTCATTGATTCTGCAGAAATGGGCGGCGGGCTATCCCGGGTGAAGAGCGGCGACAGAGTGATTGCCTGGGGACCTCTGGGCAATGGCTTTGAAATGCCTTTGAAAAAAAAGGTGCTTCTGCTCGCATATGGAGCCGGCATAGCTCCGTTTGCCGGTTATGCTGACAGCCATCCTGACCCTTCCAGACTTTTTCTTTTGTTCGGGCATGATTTGCCTGCAGGGTGTTATCCAGCAGACGCTATGGCTTCGCGGCTTGAGATGGAAGATATGCCAGATACAGACGCTGACGAGCGTTTGCGTTTTTATGAGGCTGTAAAACACAGGATGCAGCGGTGTGGTTCGGCCGGCGGGATTTGCCTGGCCTGCGGGCCTATGCCGTTTTTGCGCAAGGTGTGGAGAATATCTTTGGATATGCGCGTGCCCACACAGCTTTCGCTTGAGCACACCATGGTTTGCGGTACGGGTGCATGCCTTGGCTGTGCTGCTGTTTCTGCCGCAAAAAAAGAAGGAATGCGGCCGGAGCTTCCGCTGCAGGCCTGCAAGCATGGTCCGGTCTTCTGGGCAGATGATATAGACCTTGATGCTGGCAACGGCAGAAGGAGCGAGTGATGGATATGCGCGTTGTCCTTGTGCCGGGAAAGCTGGAACTGAAAAATCCTATACTCAGCGCTTCCGGTACGTTTGGCTACGGGACGGAATACAGCCCTTACGGTGATATTACGGGGCTTGGCGGCATCATCACCAACGGCATAACGCTTGAACCCTGCGCTGGCGCCCCCATGCCGAGAATTGTTGAAACCCCGTCAGGCGTTTTAAGGGCCGTCGGCACGCAAAACGGAGGAGCAAGGCATTTTGCAGACGAAATTTTGCCTGGCATTCCATGGAATCAGGTGCCGGTCATTCCCAACCTGAACGCGACCAACGTCGACGATTTTGCTGCCATTTCCGATATTCTGTCCGCAGAGCGCGGAGTTGCTGCCATGGAGATCAACCTTTCCTGTCCCAATGATCACAGAAACGGGCAGCCGTTCTGCCAGAATCCGGTAACGGCAGCGAGGGCGGTCAACTCCGTAAGGCGGTCAGCCCGGGGCAAGCCGATCATTGCCAAGCTTTCGCCGCGTACCATAGACATAGTCGAGGTCG
>JAGAZG010000134.1 GCA_017940105.1 Mailhella sp.
TCTAAGGGAGGCTGAGTCATGGCGGCAGGAAGCATGGCGAAAGGGCTGCTGGGGCTCATTGCGGCAGGCGGGGCGTCTGGGGCGCTGCCGCCTGACGAAGCTGAGGCGGCGACATATCCTGGCTTTGTAAGGCAGTTTCCCAAGCTCGTAAGCAAGGAAGGACGCAAAGAGCTTATCAAAAACGGCCTGCTGGACGAAAACGGGCGCATGTATGTCGGCACTCTGGAACCAGATGTTTATGAAACTTTGAGCAAGCGGGATAAAAGCATCACGGACAACAATGTCTGGATCAGCAGACACGCCGCGGACCAAAGGCTGCGCTATGACGATATGCAGCCGGAAGAACTGGCAAAACGAATAGCCGGACTGGTAGATAGTAGCGATACGAAAGTGATGGGGAATTTTCCAACGCGCTTTCCAATGTCAGATCAAGCAAAATGGATGCTGGCAAGCAAAGACGGCGGCTCGTACACGGCGGCTCCGGTTCGGGCAGGGGATTTTGGAGATGTGGAATTAAAAACGGTTTTCGAGCCGCAGTACGACAAGAAAACCTATCTGGACCGGATGGACTGGGGAGGCCCCCGTCTCCCATATATGTTTACTCAGGAGCGTTTACCTGAGCAGCGCATTTCACAGCCGCAGGGTCTTTCTGTTGTCAGTCATCCGTCCAGCAACCAGAAAATAGCCGACTTCCTTCTCAAGAGCAAGGAAAAAATCCCGATGGTGACCGGGGCGGCAACGGGAGCTGGAGCGGCAATGTGGCCCATGCAGACGGCCGACGGGCGCATAGTTTGGCCTGCCGACGTGCCCGGCTGGCAGAATGCGGAGCCAGGGCTGCAGGAGGCATGGAACCCGGCAGAACTGCCAGCGGCCGCAATGGGCGTCCCTGGCATGCTTGGCAAGTTCGCCGCCATGGCAGCCGACCCGGCGGCATCCTACGTTACGGACAAGGCCTTCGGCGGCCTGCTCGGCATGATCCAGAGGCAGCGCCCCCAGGCGGGCGGCGGCGGAATATGAAACTCTTATCCCTTTTGGAGATGCGCAATGGCATTTTTCGGATGGGGGCAGGAATCCCCCTTTGCACAGGCTGAGCAGCGCAGCGCGGATCAGCAGACGGCGTTCCAGGGCATGAAGGACAACTTGCCTGCTCTGGGGCTCATCGCCGGACTTTCCATGCTGGCGCACAACAATGGCAGCCGCAGCGTCGGCCAGCTTATCGGTCAGGGCGGCGCTGATGCGCTTTCGGCTTACGGCACATGGCAGAAGATGCAGGAAATCAAGAAGCGCCAGGAGCAGGAAGATGCCTGGAGGCTTGAAGACCGGCAGAACGCGCAGAAGCAGCAGGAATGGGCCAACAGCATGGCAGAACGCAAGTTCGGGCTTGACGAGCAGAAAATGGCCTTCGACCAGAACATGGCGCGCCAGCGCCTGGGCATGGAGGGCGCGCGGCTGGCACTGGCAAGGCAAAACATGGCCTTGGCAGAGCGTGACCGCATGACGCAGGAAGAATACAACAGGACGCACCGCATGGGACAGGACGGCATTCCGTATGTCATGCGCACAGGCGAAGACGGCAAAACGTACTGGGAGCAGGACAAGGACGCCATGATCATCGGCCAGAATGGCGAAGTCCTTGGCGTAAAGCCGACTGATCCTGCCAAGTTCACGGATGTTAATGCTCTTGGCAAACGATATACGCAGGAATCGGGCAATTATCTCGATGCAGGTCAGCACCTGCAGAACCTGTATGTGGGAGCGAGGCAGAACAATGCCGCAGGCGACCTGGCTATGATTTTCTCGTACATGAAAATGCTAGACCCGACTTCTGTTGTTCGCGAGGGAGAACAGGCTTCTGCTCAGAATGCCGCAGGCGTTCCTGACCGTGTCCGCAACCTGTATAACAACATTCTTACCGGTCAGAGACTGTCGCCGACGCAGCGCAGGGAGTTCTTGGGCGTAGGCCGTGACCTCTTTAAAAATCAGGCTGAAATCCAGGCTCCGCGAAGCGATTACTATTCCGCGCTGGCGAGAGGGTACGGCATCGATCCGTCGTATGTTTTGCAAGACCCCTACGGCAATCTGCTCGGACAGGTGGATGAGTATCTCAATAGCGCTCCTCCACAGCAGACGCCAAACGCGGGCAATGCCGCAAAAACGGTTCCCGGCGTCGCAGGCGGCATGCGCGGCGTCTATGGCGGCGGACAGTCGTCACGGTCGGTAAGGGACATGAGCAACGACGACCTGCTCCGCAGCCTCGGACTGTAAGGAGGACATATGGCTACACGTGAAGAGATGCTTGCCGAAGCGTATTCTAGGGGGATTCTTCCGCAGGACATGGCGCAAAGATACGAAGAGTACATGCGGCGTCAGGCTGTGGAGAAAGCTCCTGGCGTGGCGGCGGACAAGCCCGGCGAAATGTCATGGGGCGAGGCGGCACTGCAGGGCGTGCGGAACATTCCCGGCTCGGCA
>JAGAZG010000135.1 GCA_017940105.1 Mailhella sp.
ATGCCAGCGCAAGGCATGATCCCATGGCGTCGCCATCGGGCCGCACATGCGAAACAATAAGCACCCGCCTGGCGCTGCGCAGGGCTTCAAGAACGGGCTGTGGAACAGGATGCTCAGTCGTCATAAAAAAACTCCAGGTTGCTGTAGGTCATCTCTTCTGCGCAGACAGCTTCCATCATCAGCAGGCACTTGTCCATTCGCGATTGCATATGGCGTTCGCTGTTGCTTACTGAAACAACCTGCAGGCGCAGCCGGCAGAGGGATTCTTCTGTGCCGGCTTCCGCTATGGCCACGTTGAACGTGTTGCGCACTTTCTGCTTGAGACTGTTGGCAACACGCCTCTTGCCCTTGAGAGAATCGTTGCCGTGCAACGCGTATTCGACGGTAAGTACGCCTATGACCATGGGATTAAGAACGGTAGTCTGAATTAAGCGTCACATAGCCGTGCGACAGATCCGAAGCCAGCAGATGCGCACGTCCAGGCCCGCTGCCCATCGAAATGTCCAATGGCAGATCGGTATGGCTCAGCGGTTCTTCAAGCAGAGCATCGAAATCCTGGTCTGTGGGCCTGCCTTTGCGGAACAGCTCGACGCCGCAGAGCGTGACAACAAGGTCCATGGGATTGAAATCTGCCCCTGAGCGCCCGGCTGCGGCGACAATGCGGCCCCAGTTCGGGTCGCGTCCGAACATGGCGGTTTTTACAAGCTGGGAGTGTCCGACGGTTCGCGCGACTTTTTCTGCGTCGGCATCTGTCTTTGCGCCAGTGACATTGATATGCATGACCTTTGTCGCCCCTTCGCCGTCTTTGACCAGCATGTAGGCAAGCTGGCCGAGGACTTCTGAGAGAGCATTTTCAAGCAAAGGCTCTTCATCTTTTTTCACAGTCACGCCAGACGCCCCATTGGCAAGTCCGTAAAGGGAGTCGTTGGTTGATGTGTCGCCGTCTACGCTGACGCGGTTGAATGTTTCGTCTGCCGCACGGCGGAACATGCCGCGCCAGGCATCCTGATCAACATCGGCATCGCACATCACCAGAGCGAGCATGGTTGCCATGTTCGGGCAGATCATTCCGGCTCCCTTGGCAACGCCTGCCAGGCGCACTCGTCCTCCGGCCAGTTCAAGTTCCGTGCCAGCCATCTTGGGAAAAGCATCCGTGGTCATCATGGACCTGACAAAGCCTTCAAGATCGATTTTTCCGATGGAGGCTGTGAGTTCAGGAATGGCATTTTCCCATTTTTTCATGTTCATATGGGCGCCTATGACGCCTGTTGATGCCGGCAGCAGAGAATCGGGTGCAATGTCGCGCCCTGCGCTGCGCAAGGCATCAGCAACCATGGCCAGTGAGTCCAGACAGTTTTGCATGCCTTGTTCGCCCGTGCATGCATTGGCCTGTCCGGAATTGATGAGCACCCCGTAAACAGGATTTTTGCCGTTCAGGTTTTTCTGCGATACAAGAACGGGGGCGGCTCTGAAAAGATTGGTGGTGAACACGCCTGCCGCGACGGCCGGAACGTCGCTCAATGCAAGGCAGAGATCGCGGCGGGCAAGCTTTTTACCGCGAAAGTCGGCATTGGCGGCAGCCAGTTTAAATCCTTTTGGAATGTTGATCATAAAAACCTCCGTTCCATTGCAGTGCCAAACATCTGCCACAATCAGCAAGGCTTCGCAAGGGGTGGAAATATTTTCATAAGCAGCAGGAAAATGTGTTTTTATTCGGCAGGCAGGCGTTCTTCTATTTCTTCCAGAATGCCGGCGAGCAGGGCAGCCACGCTGGAGGGACGGCTGGTTTCTGCATAAATGGAAGAAGCCTTGCCCAGCAGCTCTTTTGGCAGGGAACCGTCAGGTACGTTGACGTTGACGCCTATGCCGGCAACTGCCCATGTCATGAAATTGTTATGGAACATACTTTCTACAAGTACGCCTCCAATCTTGCGTTCGTGAAGCATGATATCATTGGGGAGCTTGATGTCCACCTGCGTGCCGCAGCGGTCAAGCAAGGCTTTCTGGCAGCTTTGGAGCACGCAGAGCACAAGATCCTCAACTCTTCCGGCCGGAAGGGCCGGACGAAGCAGCACAGAAAACATCAGACAGCCCGGGGCATCCATCCAGCTGCGTCCCTTGCTGCCCCTTCCCTGGTTTTGATGGCGCGCAACGGCTACCGTACCTTCTTCTGCGCCGGCAAGCGCTTCACGCATGAGCACGAGATTGGTTGAGTCTGTTTCTTTAAGCCAGAGCCATTTGCCCTGGCCTAGGCGGGATGTTTTCAGCAGTTTCCGGGGTAAGTTATCCCCGGCCCATGGAGCAGCCTGCGAAATGAGTCTGTACCCCCTGCTGGGAACGGCTTCGATGATGTTGCCTTCTTTTCTGAGCGTCCTCACATGCTTTCCAACGGCGGCGCGGCTTATGCCAAAAAGATCGGCCAGCTCCTCGCCTGATACCCAGTTGCTTCCAGCAGATGCAAGACTGACGAGAATATCATTGCGCAAAACACTGATGCGTTCCATGGCGCGCCTTTGTCAGAACGATCTTAAATCGGCCCTTCGCCTTGCTGGGTGAAGGGCCGGTTATGACATGTGGGGAAGCAAAAAATAGCCTAAAGCACGGCGATGGCTTCTACTTCTACCTTCGCCCCCTTTGGCAGGGCAGCTACGGCCACGCATGACCTGGCCGGAGCATTGGCAGAAAAGGTCTGGGCGTAGATTTCGTTCACTGCGGCAAAGTCGGCAATGTCCGTAAGAAACACAGTGGTCTTGCAGACATGGTCGGGCGATGCTCCCGCCGCGGCCAGCACGGCACGCAAATTGGCAAGCGCCTGCCTGGCCTGGCCGGCGACGTCTCCCGAAGCAAGTTCGCCGGTTGCAGGATCAATGCCTATCTGTCCGGAAAGGTAAAGCGTGTTTCCAGAAAGGTTTGCCTGGCTGTATGGTCCGATTGCCGCTGGAGCATTGCTGGTGGAAATGACGGTCTTCATTGTTTGTTCCTGTGTCGCCCGTCATGCGGCGGGCAGTTACGGGGTTAATTAATCGCAGACAGCCTTGTTGATGACAACAGGTTCGACAGGCACATCCTGATGAGGATACCTTGTCGTGGTCTTCACGCCGGCAATGGCATCAACGACTTCCTGCCCTTTGACAACCTTGCCGAAAACGGCATAGCCCCATCCCTGCATGGTGGGAGCTTTGAAGTTTAAAAAGGCATTGTTGGCTACGTTGATGAAGAACTGCGCAGTTGCAGAGTTGGGGTCTGGCGTGCGAGCCATGGCAATGGTATAGACTTCGTTTTTAAGGCCGTTGTCAGCTTCATTTTTAATGGGGGCGCGTGTGGCCTTTTGGGTCATATCCTTGTCAAAGCCGCCGCCCTGAATCATGAAACCAGGTATGACGCGGTGAAAAATGGTGCCGTCATAAAAGCCGTCTTTGACATATTGAATGAAGTTCTGTGTTGTGACGGGAGCCTTGGCTTCGTCAAGTTCAAGTACAATGTTGCCTTTGCTGGTCTGAAGCGTGACCATTTTGCTGCCTCCTGCCATGGCCTGGCTCGTCATGCAAGGCGCAAAAAGCGCGGCAGAGAGCAGGCACGATATAAAAATGTTACGCATGGGAATCACTCCATGTTTAAAAAGAATATCCAGCTCTTCTTGTACATAAAGAGCGGCATGTTGGCAAATGACTTTTGCCTTAAAATCCCTGTCGGATACAGTGACAACCGTACGGTATTTTGATAAAAATTTCCGGCGCTGACCAGGCGTAGCAATCCTGCCGTGGAGCAAATATGCTGGGAACCATTGCCAACACGACCGCCATTTTTTGCGGCACAGCCCTAGGCTGCCTCCTGCGAAGAGGCATTGCAGAAAAATATCAGAAAGCTTTGTATGACGCCATGGGGTTTTCAGCCTTTGCCCTTGGCGTGAACACTGTTGTTTCTTATATGCCGCGCAGCCAGTATCCTGTGCTTTTCATATTGAGCATGGCCATCGGCTGCGTTTTAGGAACCGTATGGGACTGGGACGGCAAGTTTCAGAGGGTGATGGACAGGATGGGCAAGTCCGAGCTGGGCAAGGGGCTTTCTACAGCCATCCTGTTGTTTTGCATCGGCACGCTTTCAATCCTGGGCCCTATACAGAGCGCCGTGCAGGGTGACAACACCTTTTTGTTTACCAATGCCACGCTCGATTTCGTCACTTCAGGCGTGCTCGCTTCGGCATATGGGCCTGGCATAGCCATTGCCGGCGCAGTCCTCTTTTGCTGGCAGGGAAGCATATGGATCCTTGGCAAATGGCTGGGACCGTTTATAGCCCCTGCGCTTATGACGGAGGTGTCCATTGTCGGCGGCATACTCATCATGGTTTCTGGCATTTCCATTTTAAAGCTCAGGGAATGCAAAACGCTCAATATGCTGCCTGCGCTGTTTGTAAGTATTGCGCTGTATTATCTGGCCGCATGGCTGCTGTAACCATAGAAAAACTTTCAAGGAGTAACGCATGATCATCACGGTTTTTGAAGTCAGCGGCGATGAGCGGGAAGAACTGGACCGCCTTTCCAGAGAAGTGCCGGTTACCCTGCGCCTGCAGAACTGTAACCTGAATGAAGAAACTGTCGACCTGGCAGAAGGCAGCGATGCAGTGTCTACCCTTGGCAGGAGCACGCTCAGCAGGGCCGTTTTGTTAAAGTTGCATGCCATGGGCATCGGCTATGTTTCTACACGGACCATCGGATTTGACCATATCGATCTGGAAGCGGCCCGAGAACTTGGCATTCGCGTGTGCCATGCCAGCTACCCTGCTGAGGCAGTGGCGGATTTTACCGTGATGCTCATGCTTATGGTGCTGCGCCATTACAAGCCTGCCATGTGGCGTCAGAACGTCAATGATTTTTCGCTTAATGGGCTCATGGGCAGCAGCCTGAAGAGTCAGACGGTGGGAGTGGTCGGTACGGGCAATATTGGCGCTGCCGTCATTCGCAGCCTTTCTGGCTTTGGCTGTCGCATTCTGGCATACAACCTGTTTGAAGTCGAAAGCCTTAAGCCCTATACCGAATTTGTGAAGCTTGAAGATATTTTCAGAGAATGTGACATCATTACCTTTCATGTTCCGTCCACGCTTGAGACATACCATATTGTCAACCGCCGTTCACTGGGCACAATGAAAGACGGCGTGATTTTAATAAACACGGCCCGTGGCGACCTTATGGACATTGACGCCATCACCGAGGGCATAGAAACGCGTAAGATAGGCGCGCTTGCCATGGATGTGTTTGAGAACGAGCAGGGCATTTACCATGCCGACAGGAAGAATGACATACTCAAAAACAAAGACATGGTGTATCTGCGCCAGTTTCCCAATGTCGTGCTCACCCAGCACATGGCGTTTTACACACGGCAGTCCATTATCAGTATGGTCGATACGGGCATCCAGGGCTTACTGGACATGAGCAGCGGAGTAGCGACAAAACTGGAACTTTAGCATGCAATTTTGGACATGAAAAAAGGGCGGTCGAGACCGCCCTTTTTTATGCAGTAAAGAGAAGGGGCATCAATGGCCCTGCATCTTGAGAACTGCATCAAGGGCATTCAGCTCTGCCGTAAAGTTGATGGCGTCATTTTGCTGAAGGGTGACGTATTCGTCTGCAAAAGCCTTGGCAAGCCGTTCCATAAGTTCATGGCTGCGCGACAGAGAAGAGGCAACGTCGTCGCTCTTTACGTTTATGGATGAAAGACGCTGGTGCTCGTCGACTATCCTGTGGGTGATGGGGAGGTACTTGGCAAGAAAACGTCCCCCCGGAGTCCGATCTGCCGGATCATCGCGCATGCTTTGAATGATGCTGAACGTGGAAAAAGCAATCTTTTCAACAAAATCAGCCAGATCTTCAGGGAGAGCCTTCTTTTTTTGCAAAAGTTCACGCGCTGATTTTTCGTAGTCCGCGTATTCATTGGCTTCTGGCGTTTCGGCTGCCGAGCCTGAACTGTTTTTCTCCAGCAGCAGGGCTGTAAGGTTTTGCACGTCTTTGAGAGTGATATCTTCCTGTGAAGCGGCGCCCGTTTTATTTTGTTTGTCTTGCCGGCGAGCGCTGTTGATCCACCGGTTGATATCCGAGTTCTTTTCCGCTTCGGCGTTCAACGCCGCTTTGCGGCCGATTTTGTCCACGGCCTGCGCTGTAGCAAGTATGCGCTGGGCAAGAGGAAAAGGATCGTCCGGATCGCCTGCACCCCATCGGGAATAGGTTTCTGCCTGTTTCAAAAGCATCTCAGCCTGATGCTGCAGATCTGTCTGCAACGAATTGCGTGAAACAGCGTTTTTCAGCGTTTGGCGTGCCTGCTGCAATATTTGCACCCTGTTGTCGGACTGAGCTGCGCGGCGTCTTTTGCGCAAAAGCAGCCATCCGGCAGCAAGCAAAACAGGAAAAGTCAAAAGAAATAAAATATCCACGGAAGCAGCCTCCGGATTACTGGAATAGGCATGGTAGCAGACAAGAAACATGGGGGTGACAGCCCATTCCCATCCTATCTTTCCTCTGGCGCCAAGCAGCCTTTGGGCCCATGTTTGGCATCCTCCGATAAGCAACGACAAACCCGGTGGATAGAACGGCAGCAGAATAAGCGCCTGAAGCAGCCCGATCCCCGTGGGAGCGTACCACTGGATATCTGTAAGCTTGCCCCGCGGAAAAAGACAGATGAGTCCGATATAGGCGCAAAACTGCTCAGAAAAGCTGTCTTCAAAAAGCTCAATGGCAGCCAGGAGAGAAAGAAAATGCACGCCAAGCCGCCGGAGCACCAGTCCTGCAAACGATGCCGTATCTTCAAGACCTTGCTTTATGATCTCTGACGGGCTTGGCATGAAATTCTCCAGTCTATTTGCTTATTCTGCGGTGCTTTCTGGCAGAATGGCCGGCCCTTTGGCTCCTTCGATTTCAGCCTTTGCCTTTTGGTTGGCAAGGGCGATAAGGCTTTGCTTGAGGTTTTCTTCCATGCTCGTCAATTCCTGCTCGGCGGCTCGGCGGCGCTCTCTGCCTTCGGTGGCTATGGCCATGGTCTCTTCAATGGTAGAAAGCAGTTTTTCGTGCACTGTCTTCAGGCTTTCGACGTCAACAATGGAGCGTTCCACCTCTCGCGCCGTGGCCACCGTGGAATCATGGAGCATTTCGGCGTTTTTGGTGAGCAGTTCGTTGGTGGTGTCAGAAACCTGCTTTTGCAGGGCAGCCGCATTGCGCTGGCTGTTTATGGAAAGCGCCAGAACCATCTGGTTTTTCCAGATCGGAATGGTGGCGAGTATGCTGGTCTGGATTTTTTCGGCAAGCGTCTGATCATTGTTCTGGATCATGCGGATCTGCGGGGCCGTCTGCAGGGTGATTGTGCGTGAGAGCTTAAGGTCGTGCAGGCGTCGTTCAAATCGGTTCAGCTTGTCAGCATAGTCGCGCAGATTTTGAGCGGCAAGGCTGTCAGGAGCATTCTTGGCCTCTTCTTCAAGAGGGGGCAGCTCTTTTTCGCGGGCTTCGGCAAGTCTGGCTTCGCCGGCCTGGATATAGGCGCTCAATTCTTCATAAAAGCTCTTATTGTGATCGTACAGCTGGTCGAGCACCTGTATGTCTTTGAGCAGGGTGAACTGAGATTCTTCCAGTTTTTTTGAAATTCCTTCTATCTGGTTGAGCACCGTGTCGAACTGCACGCGGGTTTTGGCAACCTTGTCAAAAAGCTTGCCGATGATGGGCAGTGATTCAAGAAAGCTCTTTTCCTGCCTTGTCATCTTGGAAATGTCCACGCCTTTGACCTGGGTCATCAGCTCTGCCAGATTCTGGCCTACGGGGCCGGAATCCTTGACGCGCACGTTGCCAAGCAGGGAATCAGCAAATTCGGAAATTTCCCGCATGGTTTTCGCACCGTAGCTGAGTGTAAGATTGGGATCGTTGAAATTGATTTCATTGGCGGCCATGCGCACGCTGACTTCGCTTATAGGGGTGTTTTCAAGGGAAACGACTTCGTTTTGCGACATAGGGTGCCTCTCGTGCTCTAAAGGTCATGCGCGGCCTGTGCCGACGCTTTGGAATTTACATAATAAAAAAGCTGTATGCGGCATAAGGCTAGCAGATAATGCGGCAAGCGTCCAGCTGCACGTTTTTCAAAAAATTTTGTGAAGCATCGTTTATTGCATTATTTATCTTTGTTGCAAAAAATACGTTGTATTAATATTATAGCTCTAGTACTAAAATGAATTGACGAGTATAATA
>JAGAZG010000136.1 GCA_017940105.1 Mailhella sp.
AAGGACAGTCATGGGGCAGCTGAAAGATGCCGGAATCATCCTTTCCAGCAAGGGGAAAAGCGGCATGGACCTGGCTAGGTCCCTCGAGGAAATAACCTTCCTCGACATCTATAAGGCAGTGGAATGCGTCAGCGGCGAGGGTCTGTTCCATTTCCATGAGCATCCGAACATGGCATGCCCTGTCGGCAGGAACATCCACGCCGTCCTGGGAGGGAAGCTTGCGGAGGTTCAGGCAACATTTGAAGAAAGCCTCAAAGCAAAAACTATGGCTGAGGTCGTCAGAGATACAAGAAAGGTGATGGCGGCTGAAAATCACATGGATTGACGCCGGGTATCCCAAACCTCAGTTCCCTGAACGGCAAACCAAAAGGAAACCCTATGACAAAGTCAGCAGCAACTGCGGCGCTGGAAAGACGCCGCGACAAGCTCATCCCCCATATAGTGAGGCTCAGCGAACACAGCTGGGCATCCATAGCAGAAGACGTTTCCAATGTCAGCATGATCGTTGGCAGTGACGGCATCGTGCTCATTGATACGGGCATGATCCCTGACTGTGCGCAGCGCACCCTGGCAAAATTCCGCGCCGTCACGTCCCTGCCGATCAAGGCCATCATCTACACCCATGGACATGGGGATCATACCGGGGGCTCCCCTGTATTCTGTGCCGAAGGCTCTGATCCACAGATATGGGCCCGGGACAATTTCGGTGCGGAAGCCGCTCCCTTTGAACGCGCGGGCATCATGCCGCTGTTCAAGGCGCGCGGTGGACGACAGGGAGGTTTCCTGCTCCCTCCTGAAAAGCGCATCTGCAATGGCGTCGCCCCCGTGCGCTATCCCAAGGCCAAGGGTGCCATATTCAGTGGCAAGACAGGCGCCGTGCCGCCAAACCGGTTTTTCAGCGGCGACCGCATGCGGCTATCCATCGCCGGACTGGAGCTGGAACTGTACGCTGCCCCGGGCGAAACGGAAGATGCCCTCATCGTATGGTTCCCCGCGGAAAGAGTGCTTTTTGCAGGCGACGATATCTATCGCTCCTTTCCCAACGTCTATCCAGTCCGCGGGGTCGGCAAGCGTGACATCCCCAACTGGTGCGCCAGCCTGGATCTCATGCTTTCACTGGACGCGGAGATCGTTGTTCCGGGGCATACGGATCCGTTCATCGGTGCCGACGCCGCGCGTGAAGCCCTGACCCAGTACCGTGAAGCACTGGCCTATGTGCAGGAAAAGACCGTCGAAGGCATGAATGCCGGCAAGACGCCCGACGAGCTTGTACGGGAAGTCCGCCTGCCGGAGCATCTGGCCGGTCTGGAACTGCTGGAAGAAGTGTACGGCAACGTCGCATGGACCGTGCGAAATATCTTTACCAGTCTCGTTGGCTGGTACGACGGTAATCCCCTACATCTTGCGGAATCGTTCGGTCCGACGGAAGAAGCGCGGCGTATGGCGGAGCTTGCCGGCGGCATTGAGGCTTTGCTTGAACGCGGGCGAGAAGCTTTAGCCGGCGGTGATGCAGCTTGGGCGGCGCTCATAGCCGACCATCTATTGGCGATTGACGATTGCAATGCCAGCTATATCAACCTCAAAGCTGATGCGTTAGACGCTCTTGCGGAAGACATGATTACCGCAACGGGGCGCAACTATGCCCTGACCGTGGCGCAGCAGATGCGGGCAAAGTTGAAATAATGGGCTGATGCAGGAAGCGTCGGCACGGCGCAAACCGAAAACGGAGGGCAGCAGCCATGCGGACGTTTGTTTACGCTCTGCTTATCGCTGTGGCTCTGGTTCTGTTCTTCGCCTCCAAGGCTGAATAACAGTTGACCCCGGCCCATAGCGAGTGGGTCGGGGTCGATAAAATAACCCTCAAACGGCAACCGTGCACGGGGGCGCTAACGCGCCGTGCCAGCCCCGGTGTCTGTTACCAGCAGATGCCGGGGTTCCCTTTTTATATAAGCGATGCCGTCAGGATTGGCAAGTGCATGTTTGCGCATCGCTTTGAAGGCATTGCGACAGCGTCATTTGCCCGAACGCATATAAGCATGTGCGTAAATCCGGGATGTTTTGCCTTATCAATGCCAGACACGCAGAAATTTTGCAGCGAACGATGATTTTTGCGCGGCAATTTGCATTTTTGACGCATGTCAAAGGACGCGTTTTCAAAAAAAGCGGCTCTAACGGGCTGCAAGGGCGTCGTTTGACTTGAATCATTTTTGGGTGCACACTCTCTTCACAACATCACGAGCTGGGTGACGCGCCCACACCAACCTGTTGTATTCGGACAAGGTGGTTTGCGTAAGCAGATGTGGCCCGACAGGGCAACAAAACGAATATCAGCGCGTCGCCTCTTGCAAAACAGGAGGCTTTTTTAATGTCCTTTTGTCAGAATGCTATCATTCCCGAGTGGGTTCTTTTCCACATTCCCCATGATTCTGTGGACATACCGTGCGAATGCCGCGAGCTTTTTGTCATTCCGGACGACGAATTGCAAGCGGAACTGGTACGGATGACAGACCTGCATACCTGCGAACTGTTCGCGGGTGGTGTATCTGCGGATCAGACTTTCAGGTTCCCGGTATCAAGGCTCCTTGTGGACCCTGAACGTTTTCCTGAAGACCAAAAAGAACCGATGGCGGCAAAAGGGCAGGGTGTCATCTATGATAAAATGTCTGACGGCAGGCGTCTGAAGCGCAAGTTGTCCGCTATTGAGCGCAGGTATCTTATGGAGCGTTACTACTTTCCGCACCATGAGCGTCTGACCGCAGCTGTCCATACCGCCATATCGAGGTACGGCAGAGCCCTTATCGTGGACTGCCACAGCTTCAGCTCTGTTCCCTTGCCGCTGGAGCCTTGCCA
>JAGAZG010000137.1 GCA_017940105.1 Mailhella sp.
CTGCGCAACATGGCCCAGGTCATCAACGACATGGACGAAGGCGGCGCGGACGCCGTCCTCCTGCACAAGGGGCTGATCCACAAGGCGCGCTACGAAGACCACATGAAGATGGGCTTCATCATGCACATTTCCGCCTCCACCAGCCTTTCCAGCCGCCCCAACAAAAAAATGCTGGTCGGCGATGTGGAAGAAGCCGTGCGCCTTGGCGCAGACGCCGTTTCCATCCATATCAATCTGGGCGACGAATTTGAAAGCATGATGATGTCAGACGCCGGCAAAGTAGCAAAACAGTGCAGCCTGTGGGGCATGCCTCTTCTCATGATGGTTTATGCGCGCGGACACGATGTTGACAGCTATGACCCGCGCAACATTGCCCATTGCGCCCGTGTAGGCGCCGAACTTGGCGCGGACATTGTCAAAGTGCCTTACACCGGAGACCCTGAAACGTTTGCCGACGTTGTTGAAGACTGCGGCGTCCCGGTGCTCATCGCCGGCGGTCCCAAGCTTGATTCCACAAAAAAACTGCTTGAGATGGTGCATGGTTCGCTCATCGCAGGCGGCTCCGGCCTTTCGGTCGGCCGCAACGTTTTTGAGCATCCGCGCCGCGTGGCTCTTATGAAGGCGCTGAAAGCCATGGTGCATGGCAACGCATCAGTCGAAGAAGCCCTGGCAATCGTCGGCAAAGACTAACAGATCGCACTTCTGAAAAATAAAAGGTGGCATTATGGAACTTGGCACAAAAAAAAGACTGACCCGTATTTTTAATCCCGAAACAAACCGTACCATACTCGTTCCCATGGATCATGGCATGACCATCCTTGCTCCGCAGGGAATCGTAAATATACGCAAAGCCGTGGACGACATGCATGAAGGCGGCGCCAACGCGGTCATCATGCACAAGGGGCTTATAAGGGCCTCCGGGCTGGAAGAAGCCAACGCTGAACTCGGCCTCATCATGCACATCACAGCATCCACAGAATTTTCTCCGAACGGCAACACCAAGGTGCTCACCGGCAGCGTTGAAGAAGCCATCCGCCTCGGGGCAGACGCCGTTTCTGTTCATCTCAATCTGGGTGACGCCAATGAACGCATCATGCTTGAAAACGCCGGCAAAATCGCTGACGACTGCAACCGGTGGGGCATGCCCCTGCTGATGATGCTTTATGGCCGGGGAGGCCTGATCCGCGACAGCTTTGCAGTCGACGTAGTGGCCCAGTGCGCCCGCGTAGGCGCAGAACTGGGAGCCGACATCGTCAAAGTTTCATATACGGGCAGCCCCGAATCTTTTGAGCGCGTCACGGCGTGCTGCTGCTGTCCTGTGGTCATCGCCGGAGGCGAGCGCATCAACTCCACGCGAAAACTGCTCCAGATGGTATGGGAATCTCTGCAGGCAGGCGGAGCGGGGCTTTCAATAGGCCGCAACGTATTTGATCATCCCCGCCGCATCGCCCTGATGAAGGCGCTGAACGCCATGGTGCACCACAACGCCACTGTCGACGAAGGACTGGAAATAGTCGGCGAAGACTAAGAGGAGCCTTTGCATGGACATCTACTACAAAAGCGTTCCGTTTTGCAAAAATGACGTAACCCTGGCGCTGGAGTCCGGCGTTGACGGCGTTATCGTGCCCGCTGAAATGGCGGAAGCTGTTTCAAGGCTTTCCCGCATTCCTGTGCTGGCAGAAGATTCCATGCCCTCGTATGCCATGACGGCCAAGGCTGACGAAGAAAAAATCCGTGATCTTCTGCTTGAAGGCAAGAACGCCGTCCTCGCGCGGGGATGGGAGGTCATCCCTGTGGAAAACCTGCTCGCGCAGTGTCCCCGCGTCATAGCCGAAGCGGCAGGACTTGACGAAGCCATGCTTGCCTCCGGCATCCTCCAGCGAGGCGTGCAGGGCATCGTCGTGCTGCCCGAAGCCATAGGGGAACTCAAAGAAATTATCGCGCGCTGCAAAACATGCCACCAGCACGAAGATCTGCTGCCGGCCGTTATCACCCGCATCGAGCCGGCCGGTCTGGGACACCGCGTCTGCATTGACACCACATCCATGCTGCACAAGGGCCAAGGCATGCTGGTCGGCAATTCGAGCGCATTTACCTTTCTTGTTCACGCAGAAACCGAGCGCAACGAATATGTTGCTTCGCGCCCCTTCCGCGTCAACGCGGGCGCAGTGCATGCCTATGTTCGGCTGCCGGGTGACGCCACGGCCTATCTGGCCGAAGTTAAAGCAGGCATGCCCATGCTCATCGTGGACAGTTCCGGTCAAGGCAGCATTGCAACCGCTGGCCGCGTAAAAGTCGAAATACGTCCCATGCTGCTCATTGAAGCCGAAGTCAACGGAAAGCGGGGGGCTGTATTTTTGCAAAATGCAGAAACCATACGCCTGACCACGCCAGAAGGCGAACCTGCAAGCGTTGTCACCCTTAAGCCCGGCGATCAGGTGCTCTGCCGGCTTGACGAGGCAGGCAGGCACTTTGGCATGCGCATCAAAGAAGACATCCAGGAGAAGTAAGCCATGGCTGAGCTTCAGATTCCGGGGCTCGCTGAACTGCGGGAAAAAATCGACAGGACTGACGAGCAGATTCTTCAGCTGCTGAACCAGCGTGCCCGCCTCAGCCTGGCTGTTGGCGATGCCAAGGCTCATGTCACGGGAACAAAGGTGTACGATCCTGAACGCGAGGCCCGCCTGCTTGAAAAACTGGCGAGCCTCAACTCCGGACCGTTGACGGGCGGACACGTCGTTGCCATCTGGCGTGAAATAATGTCTGCCTCAAGGTCTCTGCAAAAGCCTTGCACGGTAGCTTACCTTGGGCCGGAAGGAACATTCTCTTACTTTGCCGCAGTAGATTTTCTGGGCAATTCCATGACATACTCTCCCTGTGCAGATTTCGCGTCCATCTTCCGCAAAATCAATGCGGGCGTCTGCGACATGGGGGTGGTTCCGCTTGAAAATTCCATCCACGGCACCATACCGCAAAGCTTCGACCTGTTTTCCCAATACAGCGCAGTTTCCATACGGGCGGAATTTTTTTCACGCATTGTCAACAGTCTGCTCAGCAGGGAAGATTCTTTGGAGAACGTGCATACTGTTTACTCGCACGCCCAGCCACTAGGACAATGCGCCCAATGGCTTCAGGCCAATATTCCGCACGCAAGGCTTGTCTCTGAAACATCAACTGCTGCTGCAGCATGGCATGCATCGCAAGAAACAGGCGCAGCCGCCATAGGGCACCACAGCATGGCTGAAAAGCTGGGCATGAAAACTCTCGCCAGCAACATTGAAGACAACAGCGACAACTGGACCCGTTTTGTCCTTATTTCAGCCGGCAACATCGATTTCGGTCCGTCCAGCTCACGGTTTCAGCAAGGCGAAAAAAAATCTTCGCTTCTGTTTACGGTTGCAGACCGGGCAGGAGCTCTCTCTGCCGTCCTGGGAGTATTCACGGCCCATAACGTCAACATGACCAAACTGGAATCAAGGCCCAGAAAGGACTCGCGATGGAAATACATTTTCTTCGCCGATGTGGAATGCGACCTGCACGATCCGGCCTACGCGGGGTTGCTCAGGGAAATAGGCGACCTGTGCTCTTCTGTCCGTGTTCTGGGCTGCTATCCAGAAGGTCCTCAGATAGATTCTTCCGCATCCACGACTGATTTTTGACGGCATCCTTCCGTACCCGCTTTCACGGGCAATGCCGCATCCATAAACAAACGACGCAGGACTTCTTGCAATGATCACCCTTCAGGCTCCAGCTTCAAAATCTGTTTCGCACAGAATGCTCATTGCCGCTGCCCTCGCACACGGAAATTCAACCGTGCGCCACGCACTTGCCAGCGCAGACCTTGAACGCACGCGCGCCATTCTCAGCCTTGCAGGCGCATCCATGGAAGACGCCGGAAAGGGAACCTGGCGAGTCCATGGCATGCTGCACGGCCCCCAGGGCGGGACGCAAAATCCGGTCAGCTGCGATGTCGGTGAATCTGGCACTACATGCCGCCTGCTCACTGCAGTCCTGGCCGCAGGCAAAGGCAAATTTCGCATCCATGGGGCTGAACGCATGCATGAGCGACCTATCGGCGCGCTTGCCGATGCTCTTAGTGCACTTGGATCTTCCATTGCCTTTGAGGGCAAAGCTGGCTATCCACCGTTGCAGATCGATGCGCACGGCCTTTCAGGCGGCGATGTCGCGCTGAGCGTTGATTCATCCAGCCAGTATCTTTCAGGCCTGCTGCTGGCATCCCCTCTGTGCAGCTCCCCTCTCCGCGTGACAATCGCTGGCAGTAAGGTTGTTTCATGGCCCTACGTCGGCCTCACCCTCCAGGTTCTGGAAGACTTCGGCATTTCATTCCATGTGGAACAGCTGATTGAAAACAAATGGCAGGCATCCGCATGGAAAAGCATCGCGCAGGCGCGTCCTGGAGAACTGCGCATCTGCGTCTCCCCCGGAGAATACAAACCCGGAGAATATGACGTGGAAGGCGACTGGTCCGGCGCCTCCTATCTTCTCGCGGCAGGAGCTGTCGGCAAGGAACCTGTGCTTGTCACCGGCCTGAGAGCCGACTCATTGCAGGGTGACAGGGCAATTCTGGACATTCTCCGCAGCATGGGATCGCAAATATCTGTCCGCGAAGACGGCATAGCGGTCTTCCCTTCTGATCTTCATGGCATCACGGCAGACATGGGATCCTGCCCTGACCTTGTCCCCACAGTGGCCATGATTGCTGCAGGCGCTGCAGGCAGCACCGTCATTACCAACATAGCTCATTTGCGCATAAAGGAATGCGACAGGCTTTCCGCTTGCGCCAGCGAACTTGCCCGCATCGGCATACGCACAGAAGAAACGGAAAGCACGCTTACCATCCATGGATGCGGCCCGAACCGTCCTGTCATCCCGGAAGGAGTCGTATTCAAATCCTACAATGACCATCGCCTTGCCATGTCTGAAGCCCTGCTTGGCCTTGCCGGCAGACAGACTGTTTGCGTAGACGACCCAAAAGTCGTACGCAAATCGTTTCCGGAATTTTGGGACGTCTGGAGCGCTCTTCTATGAACCGGGTTGTCGTGGCTGGCTGCAATGGGCGAATGGGGTCCATGCTTATGCAGCGCTTTGCGCAGCAGCATGAAATTGAACCCGTCGGTCTTGATCTCCCGTACAGCGAACAGCGTATGGCCGATGCCTGCAGAAATGCCCGGGCGCTGATTCTATGCATTCCGGCCCAGGCCCTTGCAGAAACCGTGAACAGGCTCGTTCCGCACATGGGCAAAGATGCCATTTTAGCCGACATAACCTCCGTTAAAGAGCTGCCCATGCGCCTGATGGAAGAACTCTGGCAAGGGCCAGTCGTAGGAACGCATCCCCTGTTCGGCCCTGTACAGGCCGACGGACTCGAACTTCGCACTGTCATAGTGCCTGGAAAAAACGCTTCTGAAGAGGACATTTGCTTCATCGAACACCTGTTTCACGGACTCGGCAGCAATACGTTCCGCGCTACAGCCGAAGAGCACGACCTTGCCGAAGCGCGCATACAGGGCATGAATTTCATTACCACAGCCGTTTATTTTGCCATGACGGCTGAAGACCCCGCCCTGCTGCGCTATGTGACGCCATCTTTTCTGCGACGCATGAACGCAGCGCGAAAGCAGCTTGTGGAAGATGGCCCACTTTTCACCTGGCTGTTTGAAGCAAACCCCCACAGCCAGCAGATGGTGCGCAGCTACCGCAACATGCTCGGACTTGCGGCAGCCGGCGACATGGAGCTTATACTGCACCGGGCCCAATGGTGGTGGCAGGAAGAAGGCAAGACGCAGCTGCACAAGGACGCCAGAAATATTGCGCTGCAGTCGGCATATAACGAACTGAAAAAAGGTAATTGACATGCGCTACAGCCTGTTTGGTGAATCTCACGGCCCGGCCATCGGCATAGTCCTCCAAGGCGTACCTGCCGGCCTGGACATTGACCTGGATTTCATCGCCTCTGAAATGGCACGACGCGCCCCTGGAGGCTCTCCGCTCTCCACTGCCCGTACCGAAAAAGACGCCGTGCGCATACTCAGCGGAGTATTTGAGGGCAGGGCATGCGGCACGCCGCTTTGCGGCGTCATTGAAAACACCGACACCCGGTCGCGGGACTATGCTGCCACGCGCTGGCTTGCGAGGCCGGGGCATGCAGATTTTGCCGCAAATATGCGCTACAAAGGCTTTGAGGATTATCGGGGAGGAGGACATTTTTCCGGCAGGCTCACCGCCCCTCTGGTGTTCGCAGGATCCATAGCCAAGCTTGCTCTGCGCCGCATGGGCATTGAAATCCTGGCACATATCCGCAGCATTGCCGGCATTTACGATGCGCCTCTCGATCTCGCATCGCCCAATCCAGGGCAACTTCGTTCTGCCTCGCATACAGCATTTCCTGTCATTGACGAACTGCGGGGCGAAGCCATGCGCCAGGCTATTCTTGACGCCCGCTCAGACGGCGATTCGGTGGGCGGCTCCATTGAATGCCTTGCCCTTGGCCTTAAGGCCGGCCTGGGCAGCCCGGATTTTGATGAAAACGTTGAATCAATCATTGCAAGGCATATATTTGCCATACCTGCCGTAAAGGCGCTGGAATTCGGGGCAGGAACAACGTTTGCCTCCATGCGCGGCAGCCAGGCAAACGATCCTTTTGTCCCCTCAGACAATACGCCCGTAACCTCGACCAACCACAACGGAGGCATAAACGGGGGCATTACCAACGGCATGCCCATAGCTTTTACCGTGACCATCAAGCCCACTGCGTCTATCGCCCTTGAGCAGGACACCATAGACATGCAAAGCGGCAAAGCAGCTCGCCTCGCCATTTCTGGAAGGCACGACCCCTGCATCGTCCCACGGGCTGTTCCTGTCATCGAGGCAGCCGCGGCCATCGCACTCAGTGAACTGCCGGGAGTTCTCGCATGAAAAAAAATATCGTGCTCATCGGGCTCTCGGGGTGCGGCAAGACCAGCATAGGAAAGCGTCTTGCACATCGGCTTCACATGCCCCTGCTGGATACAGACGCCATGATCGTTCAAAAAACCGGCCGAAGCATCCCAGACATATTCGCGCAAGACGGAGAAGCTTTCTTTCGGGATCTTGAATCCGACTGTGCGCGGGAGGCTTCTGCACGCTGCGGGATCGTCATATCCACCGGTGGCGGCATGGTGCTGCGCTCCCGCAATATGGAACTGCTGAGCGAAAATGGCCTTATCTGTTTTATTGACCGCCACCCGTCGCTGATCCTGCGCTCCACCACACTTTCTGACAGACCCCTTGTTCAGTCAGATAAAGAAAAGCTTTTTCGCCTCCATGCCGAACGCATTGCTCTTTACCGCCGATGGGCAGACATCACCCTCGTAAACGGCAAAAGCATGAACGGACGCATCAAGCGGGGAGTGCTGCGCATCATCAAGCATTGGAAAAAACGCCGCAGCGCATGCCAGGAGGCCTCATGAATTTTCTGGACGGCAAAGAGCTCGCCGTCATAGGCGACCCCATTGAGCACAGCCTTTCACCCGTCATCCAGCAGGCCATGCTGGATGAACTTGGCGTATGCTGCACCTACGGGCGCATACTCGTACGCGCCGGCGAAACAGCGCAATGGCTTCAAAAGGCAGAGCAAGGCAAGCTGGCCGGATTTAATGCCACCATGCCCCACAAATCCGACCTCGTTCCTCTGATGGATACTCTTTCTGAAGATGCGCGCATGTACAGCTCCGTCAACACGGTCGTCCTGCATGATGGCAAAAGGCACGGCTTCAACACCGATGGAGAAGGCTTTCTGCGCTCTCTGCTGGATGAAGGCATGGACCCCGCCGAAAAAACAATCGCCGTGCTTGGCGCAGGAGGAGCCGCGCGTTCCGTCGTTCTCAAGCTTGCCTCCTGCCGCGCGGCGAAGATCACTGTACTTTGCCGCACGCCTGCAAAAGCAAACGGTCTCGTGCATGCATCAACCGCCATTCACGTAGCCGGCATGAACCGGACAGACATGGAAAAAACACTCGCCCAGGCAGACTTGCTGGTCAACTGCACCCCGCTGGGGATGGATGGCGTATCAGCCCGGTTCGACGGCTTTTCTTTTCTTGACGCCTTGCCGGCTTCGGCCTTCGTATGCGATGTGATTTACAGGCCGCTGAAGACCAGGCTTCTCGCAGAAGCTGAACAGCGCGGGCACCACGTCATGAACGGGCTCGGCATGCTCATCCATCAGGCCATCCTGTCCATAGAGCACTTTTCCGGACAGAAGCTGGATACGGTCACCATGAAAAACGCCATCCAGAAACGGCTCATGCCGGTTTTGCAGGAAAAATAAACCGTCCCGTTCATTATCCGCTCTTCAAGGATTTCCTTTTCCGACGCAGGAATAAACGCTCCATTTTTAATATCCCCGTCCAGTTCCGTCCCCGCGAACGCCGACATGGTATTGATCAAAATCCTGGCCGGCTTAATTTCGTTTTCCAGTCTTGCCGAAGCCCTGGCGCATTCAAGGCCACGTCCTTTTCCTGCCGTCCCCAGCATCAGCAGATCGCAGTGCCTGATGCCGGCATCGTTCAGGCGCAGGCACTGCCGCCTAGTCTCGTCGGCAGAATATCCTTTGTTCAGCCTGAGAAGCACATCGTTCAAGCCGCATTCCACTCCTACGTAGAGGTCGTTCACCCCTGCTTCCCGCAGCGTTTTCAGATCCGCATCGCTTTTTTGGACGATGTTGCTCGTTCTGGCATACATGGTGATGACCTTTGCCTAAGAAATTTGTTTCAATGGAGTATGGAGTATACATATGCCTCGCATCGAACTCAGCAAAACGGCAGTGGAACGCATCAAAAAAACGAAGCACTCTCGAAAAACCGTCTATAGAGATAACGACATACATGGCCTGATGCTTGAATACCGCACCAGCGGCATAGGAAAATGGTATTTTCAGACAACTGATAACAATGGAAAAACAAAGACAATTCAGCTTGGAAGCCTTGCCGAAATGGATGTGTCAGAAGCAAGAACACGTGCTTACGAGCTGCAAAAATCAGCGGGACAAGGCAATGTTCTGGGAGCAATGAACGTTCAGTCTGAAAAGAGACTCACCTATGGCTATGTCCGCGTATCCAGCATCGATCAGCACGAGGACCGCCAGCTCATCGCCATGGCAGAGCGCGGCGTTCCGGAAAATTGCATCTACATAGATAAGCAGTCTGGAAAAGATTTTAAGCGCCCGAAGTATGAAGCCCTGATAAAAAAACTGCGTCCCGGCGATCAGCTCTGCATCACGAGCATAGACCGTCTGGGACGCAACTACGAAGAAATTCAGGAGCAGTGGCGCATCCTGACGCGCGAGAAAAAGGTGGACATCCTGGTATTCGATATGCCGCTTCTCGACACGCGCCGCGATAAAGACCTCATCGGCACGCTGATAACCGACATTGTCCTGCAAGTGCTATCCTTTGTCGCACAAAGAGAGCGCGAGAACATACGCCAGCGGCAGGCCGAAGGCATTGCGGCGGCCAAGGCGCGAGGAGTGAGATTCGGACGCGAAGCCCTGCCCCTACCCAAAAACTTCGATCTCCTTGTCAGATTATGGAAGAATAAAAAAATTACGCTGACTGAGGCGGCCAAGCGATGTGGCATGGCACGTTCTTCATTTCGGTATCGCACAGAAAAGTTTAAAGAAAATAGCATGTAACCTGGCGATAATGTGTACTTTTTTGTCCAACCCGAAAGTTCATGAACCTTCTTGTTAGGTAGCAGAAATTCCTTTGATATTCCAGTCCTAAATTTATCTAAGGAATAAAAATTTTTCATCGACAGGAAGGTACACATTTTGAACACGACAAGTAGCTCTCTTCAGTGACTTCATCGAAGAGCGTTACCTTCTTATTACGCGAGAGAACAAGCGGAGTTGGAAGGCCGACCAAAGTAATCTGGAACGGCATGTTCTGCTGCATGTCGGCTCATATCGTTTGAGCTATATCACGCAGAAGTTCTCTTCTGCTGTGTAAACACGCTGAAACTCACAGGACAGACTGAAGCCTCAAGCTCAGGATGTGCTGGCTAGCTAAGTATGTGCTGAACTGTGCTGTTCAATGGTGTTTGCCAGCAATATTACGTTCTAAGACGCTAATCTATCCGCTACCCCGCGAGCAAGAGAAACGCATGAAACTGTTTAAACGCACTAAACACACTGGCTATGAAAGCATCTTCCTTTTGGGGTTGAAGCTATACAAGCGAACTAGTAAAAATAATAAAAAACGTGTCTATATATGTGGGATACCAGTTTATTCAAAGAAAACTCATGGCTACAAAACGGAACGTCGTGTCTTGTTCCTGAAGATTAGGCGCTATGACTATCTCCGGAAAATGCAGGATATGCTCTCTTCAGTAGTGACTACAGCGCAAGCTGAAGTTGAAAGCCGTCTTTTCGAGATGAATGAGAAGCAGGTCGAGACAGAATCTTTGACTTCTTCCATAGAACGCCATCTTCTCGCTTTGCAGAGCACGCACCTTGGTAGAAATCGTACTGGTGAACCTGCCATCTCTGTTATTATGCCAGTCTGGAATGCCAGCGCATTTCTGAAAGAAACGATGGAGTCCATCCTCTGCCAAACCTTTCAGAATTTTGAGCTCATCTGCGTAGACGATGGAAGTACGGATGCGAGCGCAGACATTCTGGATGAATATGCCGCCCTGGACAAACGTATCACCGTTATCCATCAGGAAAATGGCGGAGCTGGAGCCGCCCGCAATAGAGGTATTGACCTCGCCAAGGGCAATTATATTCTCTTCCTTGATGCCGACGATATCTATTCATCCGATATGTTTGCATCAATGTTGGTCAATGCTGAACTGCAGAACGCCGACGTGGTCGTATGCCGCAGTGAAGGGTTTATTTCTGGCAAAAAAAAACGCTGGATTACCAACGGCATCGTGGACAAATTCCTGCCCTGTTCCTTACCTTTCAGCGGATTAGACTGTGCCACATACCTTTTTCAGGCCTTTATCGGCTGGCCGTGGGATAAGATGTTCCGCCGTGACCTGCTGGAGCGTACTGGATTGCGCTACCCCGAAACCCGCAATACCGAAGATGCCTTCTTTGTTTTTTTGAATCTTGCCGAAGCGAAGCGCATTGCCATTGTGCATGAAGTGTTCATCTCTCACAGAATCCACTCGGCAAGTCTGGCGGCGCAGACTTGTGGCAAAACGCTCGAACATATCCGTGTTTATGAATATATGGCCGACTGGCTTCGTGAAAAGGGACTTTTCAAAATTTTCCAGCAGACTTTCTTCAACTTTGTAGTCACGCACGGCATCTGGTCGCTTTGCCCTTCCGGTGCGGATGTTCAGGCCTTCCGTCTTGAAATGTATAAGC
>JAGAZG010000002.1 GCA_017940105.1 Mailhella sp.
AGTATTCGCAGAAAACGGATGATAACATCCGGAAAAATTGACTGTGTTCATGTAAACGCTAATGGTAATAAATATTAAATGCAATATTTTTTTTATAACAATACATGATGGTACTTTTCATATGAGCTTTTTATTAATTTGAAATAATTTTTTTGAATGAATATCGATTGTATTGCAAAATTAAATAATATTAAATTTTTTATGTTAATATTAAAAATAATGCAAAATATTCTAAAAAAAATATTGCATTTAATATTTATTACCATTAGCGTTTACATGAACACAGTCAATTTTTCCGGATGTTATCATCCGTTTTCTGCGAATACTTTTTCAAACGAACACTGATGAAAATCTTTTCTGAGGTGTTTGAGGAACACTCATGAAACGATTGATCATAGGCCTTTCCGGAGCGGACGGCATATGCATCGGTGTACGACTGCTGCATATCCTGCACAGTTTGCCTGACATTGAAACGCATCTTGTCGTTACACGCGCTGCTGAACACAACCTGATGCTTGAAGGATGTCCTCCCCTTGAAACGCTCCGGGACAAGGCTAGCTTCTGTTACGGCATAGACGAAATGACAGCACCAATTGCCAGCGGATCTTTTGTTACGGACGGCATGATGATCGTGCCGTGCAGCATGAAAAGCCTTTCTGCACTGGCCAATGGCTATACCGATAATCTTCTTCAGCGAGCCGCAGATGTCTGCCTGAAAGAAGGCAGAAAAGTAGTTCTTGTTCCCAGAGAAATGCCTTTGGGGCGCGTGCACCTTCGCAATATGCTTACGGCAAGTGAACTTGGATGCACCCTTATCCCGCCTGTCCTGACCTTCTATAATAAGCCGCAGTCTGTGATTGACCATATTGATCACATACTGGCCAAGGCCTTGCTGAGTCTTGGCATCACCCCGCCAAATTTCCGTCCATGGCATGGATGCTGATATGAACAGCACCATGTCGTTTTATGCGGGAAAAGGTCTGCATGCCGTTACTATCCAGGCATTTTTTTTGGGAAAAGACATGCTGGTTTCGGTTACCGGCGGCAGCAGTCCGCATATAGGAGCCACAGCTCTCGCTTCCCCATGCGCCGTATCTGCAGGCATAAGGGCTTATGCCAGCGTGCTCAGCGCCCCCGGCCACAGGGATGACATTGCAGCTCACCAAATGGCTTTAAGGCTGTGCAAAATTCTTGGCTGCACCGTCTGCATGACGGTCGGCATGCACATCGACAATGCGTCGTCTGAAGACATTGACATTCTTCTTGGCAACGCAGATGCCGCAATGGAAAAACTTATATCCAGCATAAAGGAGCAACGCTATGGATCTTAAAGACTGTCTGAAAAAACTTGAATCAGAAGGGCGTCTTTGCCATGTGAAAACCGAGGTTGACCCCGTCCATGAACTGTCAGGCATAGCTGCCCGTCTGGAAGGCGGCAAAGTCGTTCAGTTTGATCATGTTAAAGGCTTCCAATAGCCTGTTGTGACGGGCTTGTGGTGGAACCGCGATAATCTGGCAAGCATTTTTGGCTGCGAAACAGAAAAGCTTTCTTTTCTTTTTGCCGATGCTGTGGCGGCGCTGCACTCGAATCCGGTAGAGCCTGTCATTGTGGATAAAGCTCCAGCGCAGTCGTTTGTCATGGATGAACCGGACCTTGGCAAGATCCCTGTTCCCACACATGCCCTCAAGGATGGAGGCCCTTACTTTTCAAACTGCGTGGTCATTGCCCGCGACCCTGAAACCGGCATTCGCAACACGTCCGTGCACAGGCTCATGGTTACCGGCAGGAACCGGCTCGGCCTGCTCATGGATGTCGGCCGCCACCTGCGCAATTACTACGAACGGGCAGAAGCAATGGGCAAGCCGCTTGAAATAACCATCAACAATGGTCCCCACCCGGCGTATTATGTTGCTGCCATAACTCCGAGCGCGGCAGCGCCAATCGACGTTGATGAACTGGCTGTGGCCTCTTACCTTTTAGGGGAGCCTGCCCGCCTTTGCCGCAGTCTGACGGTAAGTACAGAAGGCATAGCCGACGCGCAAATGATCATGGAAGCAGAAATTCTGCCATACGTTCGCGAACCGGAAGGCCCCTTCGGCGAAGTCAGCGGATACTATGCCTCGCGCGAAGATCGCTGGGTCGTCAACGTCAAAGCCATAACCTTAAACAGAGCCCCTGTCATACATATGCTTCATCCTGGCCGCGAGGTATGGAACTCTGTCGGCCTTGGCGTAGAGGCAAACATGTTCCAGAGCATTTCACGCCAGGTTCCCGGACTCAAAAAAATTTACCTTACGCACGGTGGAAGCCATTATGGCGTTGTGCTGCAGATGGATCCTCCCAAAAACGGCATGGCAAAAAATGCTATCCTGGCTGCATTTGCCGCTTTTCCGCCCCTGCAGATGGTACGGGTCGTCAACAGTGACGTTAATATCTATGATCCTGAAGATGTTGAACGCGCCATGGTCACACGCTGCGACCCGGCCAATGACATTGTCATCATTAAAAACGCTTTCTGCCATGAACTGAATCCTACGGTGAAGGACAATATCGGAGCCAAAATAGGCTTTGACTGCACATATCCCGTTCCAAAGCCAGCCCGGTATGAAAAAATTTCTTACAGGCCGGTCGATCTGGATTCATACGAAATCGTATAGGCATGCGGCAGGGAAGAAGGGTAAAAGCCTTCTCCCCTCAATTTATTGCTGTCACGCAGAAACGTCAGCCGTTGTAATTCGCCATAAGGTCATAGGTCATTTTTCAATACCGTCTTCCAAGGAGCCTGTCACTAGGCAGACATGAGCATCCCGGATTGTCAATGCGGCAAAGCCGCTTCCTCCAGGGGCACGCAGGCCGCATTCACTTCCGGCGTTAAACGAAATGGCTGGCGCAGGGGGACTATGAGTTCGTATAGTGTATCCAGGGCGCCAGTCTCAATCTTTCTTGAAAGAGCTCTAGCTGATGAAAGGCGTTACCCCGGCAACGGCAACCGCGGGCTGGATGGACGCATCATCATGGTCAATGTCAATCAGGCGGTAGCGGTCATTGCCCATGCCAAGCTCCTTCATGTATGTCAGCTGGCGGAATCCATGACGCGATCTGATTCTTTCCATCAAGGCAGCCCGATCCTTTTCTGAAAGGGCATGCACAAGATCTACAGAAGCCTGGTCGGCAGCAAGGATGTCAAAGGAAGCGACGATTCCAATGTTCGGAGTCACCACCGGAGCGGCGGCAACGCCCTCGCAATCGCAGGAAACTGACATGTTGCGGAGCACGTTTATAAAGGCTATGCGCTTGCCAAAATGATCAACGGTCGCCTTTGCGGATTCCATCATGCGCTCCATAAACTCTTCTTCAGCAATGCTCCACTGTCCCTTGCCCGGCACAGCGTGTATCATTGCCTTGCCGATGCGCCCGTCAGCGCAGCCAATGCCGATATTTTTTGCGGATCCGCCAAAACCGCCCATTGCATGTCCCTTGAAATGCGTCAGCACAAGCAGGGATTCATAATCCAGCAGGCCTTTTCCCATGGACATTTCAGCAAACCATTTGCCGCTCTTTACGGGAAGCATCGCCGTGCCGTTTTCATCAATAATGTCAACAGGGGCGAAGTCCCAGCCATTGACCTTGAGCGTTTCACGATGCTGCTCCGTGGTATACCTGTCTCCGGCGTAATAGGTATTCGTCTCTACTATGGCGGCACCTGGAATATCCTGCATAATGAGTTCCTTCACCCAGGGGCGCGGAATGATGTTGGGGCCGTTTTTCTCGCCGGTATGCAGTTTGATGGCAACCTTGCCTTCCATACGTTCCCTGATCCTGCCATAAATTTTTCTCAGTCCCGCTGCAGAAAGATCACGGGTAAACCAAACGATGGATTCATCGCCCTGCCGTTGTTCATAAGGAACGTAAACTTCACCGCCCTTGCCAGGCACAGGAACTCTGCCCCTGCCTTTTTCATCAGCAGAAAGTTTGCCGGGGAAGCCCCCAAGAGAAACCGCGCCCGCGGCGACAGCCGCTGTCTTGACAAATTTTCTTCTTGAGATGTTCATGGAATCTCCTGTTTTCAGATATATTTTTTTCGATTGTCATTGAAAGCATGCAGCATGCTTACTGGTCCGGAAAAGACTGCGGTGTTTCCGGTTCTGCATGCCGGCCCGGCTAGCGCAGATGGCCATGGAAAAACTTTGACAGTTCCGCAAAATGAAAATTCGTTTCCGGTGCGTCTTCAACAAAATAGTACTGCGCGTGAGACAGTCCTTCAAGAACGATCAGATCCGCTTCGACCCCAGCCTGTCGCAGTTTCGTATGCATCCGCACGGTGTTGCTCAAAAAAAGGTCGCGGGTGCCTGAAGTCAGAATGGTCGGAGGAAATCCGGCGACATCGCCATAGACAGGCGAAAGCATCGGATCTTTTAAATCATGGCCGTTGGCGTAAACGCGGACGGCATCGGCAAGCAGGCCGTCATAGGAAGAAAGCACATTGTCTGTTCCCGCATTGGTGAAATAACTGTCCCCTGTTTTGTTCAGGTCTGACCAGGGCGTTCCCGCGGCAAGAGCACCCGGGAGCGGAAGACCGTCCTTTCTGGCCCTGAGGGGCAGAACCAGCGTCATGCCGCCGCCCGTGGACGTGCCGAAGACTCCTATGGATTCCGGCTTATATTCCTTTAAAAGCTCTCTATAGACGGCAATGGCATCGTCAATGGCAGCCGGATAGGGATGGAATGGCGCCATGCGGTAATCTGCGCACACGATCCTGAATCCGGATGCCTTTGCCATGAATATCGCTTCCCGCGTTCCTGACAGGCCTCCGTTCAGTACATAGCCCCCTCCATGAAAAAACAGGAGGACTTTGGACTGATCTTCTGCTGCCACTTCCGGCGGCGTCAGGATGAAGACAGGGACGCCTGCCATTTCTGCCTTTTCACATGTCACGTTCATTTTCGCTAGAAAATCCGGCACTTCGGCAGAAGCTGTCTTTTCAAACGTTTCCACCATGGTCTTCCATTCTTCCATATTTGCGGGATGCCTCTGCCACAGGGGCATGGGCGGAGCCGCAATGACAGGCCTGATCTCATCGCTCACCGTATCTGGAACAGGAAAGGCATATCCATTGCACGTAACTGACAGTGAAGACAAAAGAACAAATACAGGAAATAATCTGGGAAGATGCTTCATAACGTTGCCTCAATTTCGAAAACGACAGTATTGAAAAGAAAGATAACGCTATGGGGCAACACTGCGCTTGCCTGTCAGGACAACAAGGCATATCCGCCCCACGGCACAAAAAAACGCTCCTGTTCCGCACAGCTGAACATAAAACAGCCAAGGTGCAGCATGCCCGGCGGCCTGCTCCAAAAGAAACATGTTCTTCCAAAGCCCGCTTTTCCAGAAGGCAAGCAAGCACATGGCAAAGATTGAGATGGCTGCAGGGAGCACTACCCGCCCCATGATTCTGCCCAAGATTGCCCGAAGACCGTTCCAGAAGCCGCTCCCGTGCAGTCCGAGGTGAAAGAATGAAAGGGCAAAAAGCCAGGCTGTTGAAAAGCTGTGCAAGTCACGGCCCCACCACGGCATGGCAAACGGCACAAAGGAAAAAACATCGCCGGCCATGACCAGTGAACTTGCCGTCAATGCGGCAAACGCCGCGAAAAGAGCCATGTCAGATGCAGCAGTCAAAACGCGCGGCGCTTTCCATCGCCCACGCGGCAGCGCCCGGTACCATGGCAGGTTGAGCAAATGGTGAAAGATAATCAGCGCCGCCAGGGATACTCCGCATACCCCGTGCCTCAGCAATCCGCGTGTTACCGGATAGCTCATCAGCCAGAGCATGAGGATGGCCATGGCGGCGTCCACGGTTAATGAGAGGGCACGGCGGCGCGTCATTTCATAAGTTCCGAAGCCATGAGCCAGGCATCAATGCGCTCGCCCAGACGCCGTCCGCCGGAATAGTTGAATTCAAAGCCAATGCCTACATAGGCCCCCGGTGCGCTTTTTGCCAGGTCAGAAACACTGTCGCCGAAAACCGTTCCTCCATGACTGCTGAAGGGGATGATGATCTTTCCTTTCCAGTCATGCGCCTCCATGAACGAAAAGACCGGCATAGGCATGGTCGCCCACCATGTCGGATAACCTAGCAAAATCACATCGCAGTCGTCCGTGCTTATGTCCCTGTTCAAAGGAGGACGGAATCCGGCGTTCAAATCCTTTTCGGAAACATCATAGATGTTGCCGCGGTAAGGATTTTTCATGGCGATTTCAAAGAGCGGTGCGCCTAGTTTTTCGCTGATCATCTGAGCCGCGCGGCGGGTATTGCCGGAATAGGAGAAATAAGCCACCAGAATCCGCGGCGAAGCAGGGGGCTTCAGGCGGAACGGGGCATCCGTAACTACATCGCCTTCAACGGGCGACGCGTTGCGGCAGATGCGGAACCCAAGGTTGGGATCCGCATCAATGGGATTGGTGGCGGACCGGTAAGCACTGCGCAGATGCTTGCCAAAATCAATGTAGCTGCCTCCGCGGTTCACGCGGTACGTCCCTGTGGACGGGCCTGCAGGATTGACACGCTGCATTTTATCATAGGAACCGTAATAGTCAAAAACCCATTCAGAAACATTGCCGTGCGCATGGTGCAGGCCAAAAGCATTGGGCTCGAGCGAATCCACGGCCATGGTCTCTCCACGGTAAAGACTTGGCTGAACGCTGGGATCGCGCTGACTGACGTAGTTCTCTTCAATAAGATAAGGATACGTGGCTTCAAAATTGACCTTCTCGCCATGCACCTGGCTTCCGACATGAAAAACCGTTTTGGTGCCGGCACGAGCAGCGTATTCCCATTCAGCTTCGGTAAGGAGGCGGTAACCGTTGGCCCGGCGGTTCCAGCGCACAGACTCTCCGTCTATGGCGTAGACCGGATCCAGCCCGCGTTTTTTGCTCAGTGCATTGCAATAGCGCACGGCGTCAAGCCAGGTTACATTTTCCACGGGAAGATTTTCACCCTTGTGAGTGCTGGGGTTGACCTTCATGACGGCTTCATAATCGCCTTGACGCACTTCACAGGGGTCAACGTAAAAAGAGCTCAGCGTCACGTCATGCTGTTCTTCGTCCATCTGGCGCTGCCTTTCCGAGACAGGGCTGCCCATGGCAAACGTTCCTCCCTGAAGCAGCAAGAAACCGTCATCCTGCGAGCCAGCCACGGCCTGGCCAGTTCCGAAAGCCAGTACCAGCGCAAGCAATGCGCACACGCCTAATTTATTATGCATCGCAGTCTCCACATGTGAAAACGAGGTTCAATACAGAATGAGGTAATGCTATTTTTCATAGGCGTAACGCCGTTATTTCACGCCCAGTTCTTTTGCCCATGCCGCCAGTTCTTCGCTGCCTGCGCGAGAATCAAGCCGCTTGCCCGGCAGCCACTCAGCGCCTGACGCTGCAGCTGAAAGCAAATCGGCGCTCCCGGCAAAGGGGCTGCTGCCGGAAGTGCAGAACGGTATCACCTTCTTGCCTTTAAAATCGCACTGTTCCACAAAAGTCTGCACGATGCGCGGCGCAATCCCCCACCATATCGGGTAGCCGATGAATACCGTGCCATACTTGCCCATGTCGGGCAGCGGGCCGGCAAGCTTTGGCCTTGACTTGCCGTCCGCCATTTCAATGGAAGAACGGCTCGTTTTGTCATGCCAGTCCAGATCTGCATTGGTATACGCTTTTTCAGGCGTTATAGCATAAAGGTCTGCGCCGAAAGTCCTGGCCATGGCTTCAGCAACGGCTTTCGTTGTTCCTGTGGCGGAAAAATACGTCACCAGAATACTGTTTCCGGCAGCCAGGGCAGGACGATTGAACATTGCGCATGCAGACATTGCCCCGAGGCAAAAAAGAAAAGACCTTCGATTCATACTGTGCTCCTTGCTTATGAATGCCTCTCAGCGCAGCCCAAAAGCCGCGCGAGAAATTTATAGCAAATTTCATGCACCGACTGGTACGAGTAATGCATTCCAGCCCGTTCCATAGCGTCCTTCTGCTTTTCAGTGACCGCAGTGTAAGGATATATCCCATAGACGAACGGAAAAAACATGTAGAGAAAATCCTGCTTTTCCTGTTCGTCCATCTCCGGGCAGAACTTATCCAGGAGGGCGTGCACGGCATTCATGGAATTTTTGAATTCCGTCTTGAATGACGTGAGCGTTTCCAGTCGGCTGTTCTCTTCCATGTCATAAAGATTTTTTGAGAGAAGCTTCAGCAGATCGCCGCGTTTTTCAAGGGATCTTGCGAGTCCGTCCGCAAGCTCTGGCTTTGTCATGGAATCATGCTGCCTGAGCAGCGTGTCAAGATCGGCGGTCCACAGGGCGTATTCCCGTTCAAAAAGGGCGAGAAAAATTTCTTCTTTTGTATGAAAGTAATTATATATGGATGGCCGTGAAAAAGAAGTTTCTTTTCCTATCTCTTTTAGGGTTATCTGCCTGAAGTTCATTGTCTGGAACAGTTTCTTGCACGCGTCAATAATTTCTGTTTTGCGTCCAGCTGCAAACTCCGGGGATACCTTGGGCATACTATTTCACTCGCTTCTTTATACTGACAATGTGTCAGCTGTATTTTTAATTATTCCTGACACCGTGTCAAGATTTTTGCTCAAAAAAGCCGTCCCCAAAAGCCAGACTCCTGACTGTCTAAACGGTCGCCCTCCAAATGCCTGGAACTTCATTTGGGTCATATGCAAAACCCCGCCGGTCACCGGCGGGGTTGCATTATAAACTCTGGGATAACAGCTCAGCGCACCAGACGCCGTTTCTTTCTCTCTGCCTTGCCAGCTATATTCAAAGCTGAAATTACATTTCCACCTTTACCGCATTGGCCGCACGCAGGGCTTTTTCTTTGGCTTCTTCAATAGTTGAACCCAATGCCAGCGCCACACCCATGCGGCGATGCCCTGAAATTTCCGGCTTTCCAAAAAGAAGCAGCTTCGTATCCGGTTCTTCAAGAGCCTTTTCCACATTATGAAAAACAGGCTGGCAGGACGATCCTTCAGGCCGTATGACGGCGGACGCCGCCGGTCCATACTGGTGCAAAACGGGAATGGGCAGTCCCAATATTGCGCGGACATGCAAAGCAAATTCAGAAAGGTCCTGCGAAATCAACGTCACGAGGCCCGTATCATGCGGACGAGGTGAAACTTCGCTGAAAAAGACCTCGTCGCCCCTGATAAACAGTTCCACGCCAAAAATGCCCCAGCCGTTCTGGCTGCCCGCCAGTGCTGAGGTGATGGCATCGGCGATGCGGCGAGCTTCTGCAAGCACAGATGGCTTCATGGGATGCGGCTGCCAGGACATGCGGTAGTCCCCGTCCTTTTGAAAATGCCCGATCGGCTCGCAGAACGTGACACCGCCGGCGTGGCGAACGGTCAGCTGGGTGATCTCGTAGTCGAAATCGATGAACTTTTCGACAATAACTCGTCCGCCGCCAGCGCGTCCTCCACTCTGGGCATAGTCCCAGGCAGGATCCACATCGTCTTGTTTTCTGATGACGCTCTGTCCATGCCCCGATGAGCTCATGACAGGCTTGACGACGCATGGCATGCCAAGTTCCCTGACTGCGGCGCGGAATTCCTCCTCGGTTTCGGCAAAAAGGTATGGCGAGGTCTTCAGGCCGAGCTTTTCGGCTGCAAGACGGCGGATGCCTTCTCTGTTCATGGTCAGGCGCGTCGCTGTAGCAGTAGGCACCACGCGAAAGCCTTCCGCTTCCAATTCAAGCAGCGTATCCGTAGCTATGGCTTCAATTTCCGGAACAATAAGATCCGGCTTTTCTTTTTCCACCAGTTCCCGCAGCGCCTTGCCATCAAGCATGGAAATAACATAGCTGCGATGAGCAACCTGCATGGCCGGCGCGTTTGCATAGCGGTCAACAGCGATAACTTCAATGCCAAAGCGCATGGCTTCAATGGCGACTTCTTTTCCCAGCTCACCTGAGCCAAGGAGCATAAGGCGCGTACCTGTGGGCGAAAGTGGTGTGCCAAAACTGATCATGTTATTCTCCGGCGTAAGAGAAAAGCAATATGAGCTTCATACCGCTTTTCAAAATTGAGATGTCGGTGGTGGAGTCAAAAAATAATTGAACCGGGGTCAACAGACAATGCCTAAGAGGACATAACCACAGCTGGAAATCACCGTCAAGCTTATTTGCTTCAGCTAATCTTCAAAAGCATTTCAGCCTATGACAAACGCTGTCAAAACGAAGGGCAGACTGCTTGCTTAGTTGCGCATGGTTAAATAACATACCCGCATGAACCGCATAAAATCATGGAGCAAAGATGATGTATGCAGACAATTATGAATCGCCATTGGGAAGCATGCTGCTTACAGGCGATGAAGAAGGCTTAACAGGCCTGTGTTTTGCAGAAGGAGGCAGAGACAGCGGTCTTGGACTGAAAAACGGTGCCGTTCCACGCAAAATGGATTACTTTGACCAGGCGAAAAAATGGCTGGACATTTATTTTTCAGGCCGTGCCCCCGGTTTCTTGCCAAGGATACATTTAGTCGGCTCAGGCTTCAGAAACCGCGTAGGTGAGATCATGTGCGAAATTCCCTTTGGAAAAACGGTTACCTATGGGTGGATTGCCCGCCGGATAGCAAACGAGCGCGGCCTTGAAAAAATGTCGGCACAGGCCGTGGGCGGCGCTGTCGGGCACAACCCGATCTGCATCATCGTGCCTTGTCACCGGGTAGTCGGCACAAACGGAAGTCTGACTGGATATGGCGGAGGAATCATGCGCAAAAAAGCGCTTCTGGAACTGGAGGGAATAGATACAGGCACATTTACAATCCCCAGAAAAGGCACCGCACTTTAAAAAGCTTATCGCAAAAGATGGCGAATCCGCCGTCTGCTTCGCCTGCATGCACACCGCTCTTCTGCTCTCCGCGCCAGGACGCCGCTTTTCAGGAACAGAACACCTCAAAACGCTTTGGGCAGGCCAGGCACGCCTCCGGAGGGTGCGTGCTTTGAGTGCCTGCACGAAAAGCCCGGCATTCTGCTCCGGAAAGAATTTCCAGGATGCTTTTTTCCCGGATGCTGCCAAAAGCAACTCGCGTCCGTGCCTGTTCTTCTGCTGGAACATTGAGATAAACGCAGGGAGAAAGCGTTCCTTCGGCGTCCACATAAACCGTTTTGTGCGCACGCTCGCGGCAGCCGCCCGTCGGTTTTTCCGCAGGAAGCGAAGAATAAAATTCCCGTCCTGACGCGCGTATACGCTCCCCTGCCTGCCGAAGCATAACGCGCGCGGCCTCAATTTTTTCACGTTGATGCGGCAAAAAAGCTTCGCTCGCAAGTTCCATGGAGGGAATATAGTCCATGGTGCTGACTACAGCCGCATGCGCGCTCCATTTCTCCATAAGCTCAGGCAGGCAGCGTATCGCCTGCACCTGGGACGCAAGAAGCATGTAGGCTATATGGATCTCCAGGTGCACCGCTACCCTCTTTTTGCGCACTGCCTGCAAAAGTCTGACGGACTTATCAAGCTTTTCAAAGGAAATGCCGGCCCTTGCTGAACCAGTGGCGGAATCTGTTCCGCTGAGGGAAAAAGCAACGACGTCAATGCCGCTCTCCACAATTTTTTCCGCCATTCCTTCATCCATGACCATGCCGCATGTCGTTGTAGATACACGGCAGCCTGCGCGGCGCGCCAGCTCTGCAAAATCAAAAAAATGCGGATTGAGAAACGGTTCTCCCCAACCCTGCAGATGCACGCGTTCGGCGCAACGCAATGCCGGCCACAGCAATGCATATGTCTCCAGGGACATATCCCTGCTTTTCCATGACTGCGCATTCACGGTATGCGGACAATATGAACATTTGCCCACGCACCGCGAAGAGACCTCGACCTGCACGCATTCGAGGCTGCGCGGGCGTACAAGGTCGCGAAGAGACTCCATTACGCCTGGCTCCGGAAGGCTGGCAAAAACCTTTTTCGCTTCTGCAGAAAGCCTGTTCACGACAGGCTCCAGCTTGTTTCATTGTGAGGCATGAATTCCCGGGCTCCCCATTTTTTCTTGAAGAACGTAATGCCATTGTCTATGCCAAGCCCAAGATTGAGCATTCTCTGTCCCCGCTTCACGGCTTCTCCCGCAAGCGCGTTCAATAGCGCATCGCCTGTTCCGGGCGGGCTGTCTTTGCGCCTGAATGCAAACATATAAAAAGCAGTGTCAAACGCGCTGTAGTCACCCACGGCAATGCCTTCCAGCCGGCCTTCCCGGTTTCTGGCCGCAAAAAGGATGGCAAGCGGAACTTTCTTTACATAAGGCTCCACGCGGCTGAAAATATGGCGCGTGCCGGAATCAAGGCGCTTTTCCATTAAATAGCGGCGAACAAGCTCCCCGCATTCGTCCGACCATGGCTCCTGTCGGATGACGATGTCGCGTTCCGCCCTGCGCAGCATATTCCGCAGCTTCTGGCCGGGGGCGTGCGGCAGATCGATCACATGCCAGGAATCGCTCTTAACGGCTGCCCGTTGCGGAGCCGATGCCGGAACAAACGGTGAAAGCACCGTGATGCGCCGCATTTTAGGATCTGATAATGCCACAGCCACGGCCTTTTCAACCTTTTGCTTAAAAACACCCTGCACATTTTCGCCCTGCAGAGGAAAAGCGACCAAAACGATGTCGTTTTCTGAAACCCATGCGGCAAAACCACCGCATTCGCAAAGCCGCCGCCCGGAAACGGCCCTGACATAACCTGGAATCTGCTCCGGAACGATTGCGCCGAGCTCCATTCCGGCAAGAAGAGAACCGCGCCCCAGGCTGCCGTGCGAAACAGGATATGCAGCCCCG
>JAGAZG010000138.1 GCA_017940105.1 Mailhella sp.
AACCGGATTAAAAACTGGCTGGATAACGGCTGCCGGCTACAATATTATTGCTACGGCCTCCAGGCACGGCCACAAGCTTATTGCCGTCATCCTCGGCGCTCCTAATACCAGGGTGCGCGCAGCCGAAGCTGGCAGACTGCTAAACGCCGGCTTTGCTGCCATTTCAAAAAAAGGCGGCAGCGCCGCCGCTGAACTGGGCATTTCAAAAAAACAGGAATCCGTCCTGAAAAAATCGCCTGCCTATGCTCATGCACCTGTGCAAAAGGCTGCCCCACGCAAAAAGCATGATAAAAAGCTACGCCAGGCTGCCTCACTTGCAAAAAATTCAAAAATTCCTGCACGTAAAGAAACCGCAAAAAAAAATAAACGTGTTAAAACAGAAAAAAAAGTACCTGTAAAAAATTTCGGAGCTGCAGAACTAAAATCCGGCAAGCATAATTCGCTCCCCAAACAGACGGTTCAATCAGATAAAAAACAGAAGCAGGCTTCAATGCGCTTGCCTGACAAACACATGTCCAACAAGGCTCGCAACCGGCAAAAACCAGTCAAAAAAGAGCCTGCACCCCATAAAAAACAGCGTTGAGCACACATACGTGAAGAGACTCGTTGTCAGATAAGCACAGGTTAAATTTCAAAGCTCCCTGATTCAGGGAGCTTTCTGATATTGAATTAATGCATGCCTGGCGGCTGCAAGCCCGCTATGCCTTTTGCGGAGCTTCTACAGGATTGCCGTTGCGGTCAACGACGACCTTATGGACATGACTATATAAAAACTCCATGGCACGGACCGTCAGCAAACGCTCCTGAACATCGCTTAACGTGCCGTTTTTTTCCATGTTTTTACGAAGTTCTGCAGGATTACCGTTCTTTCCTGCCATCTGTGCAATTGCTTTTTCCAGTTCCTTTTCCGGCACCTGCAAATTTTCCCTGAAGGCCAGTGCCAAAAGGTAGCAATGAGCCCTCGCATGGCGTTCAGCCTGAGCTTCCATGGCTGTGCGCTGCTCCTGCAGTCTGGCCGTTATCTGCTCGCGCTGCATGCCTGCGCGCAGCATGATATCCCTGGCTTCCAAAAATTCATTGCGGATGAATAGCGCGCGGACTGGTTCCGGTAGCGGAAAATCCGTCTTGTCCAGCAAATCGTTCAAAAGTTTTTCACCGGCCATGGTTTTAATGGCGGCAATCTTGTTGCCCATGGCATCGCTGAGCACTTTCTTTTCCAGGGCGTCAAGAGTATCAAACCCAATCTTTTTGGCAAACTCTGCATCCAGAGTCGGCAACTGCTCACTGAACAGCTTATTTAATGTGATTTTAAGGCTTATGCGTTTTCCTCGCAGGGATTCCCGTGGAAAATCGTCCGGGCATACAATAGTCCCGTTTCCTGTTTCTCCTGTGCTTAACCCCATGACAACGACGCTTACATCTTTTAATCGTCCCTTCTCATCAAGATGCACACGCAGGTCATGGGCATGCATTTCTGGTACGTCAACGCCATCCGCCGCAGCCTCTATATCGACCACGGCAATATCTCCTGCGGTTGCCTTGCGTCCATCGGTCACTTCCCTGACGTCGGCAAAATGCCTGAGCAGGCTTAAAAACACGCCCCGCAGTTCTTCCGGCTCAAGCCCTGGCTCCGGTAGCCGAACTTCCAGCGATGCATAATCAGGCAGATTGATAAGGGGAAGAACGGCCAGACGCGCCGTGAATTCATACGACTGACCAGGCTTCAGCTCATCCCCCTCGTACATGGGACGGCTTACAGGATTTATCTTTTCTCTTTCAAGAAGCTGCGCGACCAGCTTGTCGGCAAGCAGAACACGGGCATTTTCCTTGTAATCTCGAATTGCCTCATCGACCTCGGCTGCATCCGCTCTGATTTTGACACGCACCTCGGTTGGCATGCTTTTATCCAGGACATATTGCATATGCTACTCCTTCAACGGCATTACGACTGCGTAACATAATCGTTTAGTCCTTAGGAAGCAAGCCACAGGCACAGAAGGCGTGCAAAGGCATTCATGCCTGTGCATCTGATGTTCCGGTGAGAAATGTCACCTCCCAAACAGGCCGTAACGGAGACTCCGGCCTTATGGTCGGGGGCTCCGTTGCGGCCTGAAAACCAAGGTCTTAACGATAACACTTTGAAATATCATGATACAGCTGCCCATAGAGCCCCTCGGGCGACTGTCCAACACATATGGCAACCTTTATTTGATGCGTTTATTCAGCTCCCATACCCTTTCTGCCTTTGGAACTGGCTTCATATACGTAAGCCATTTATGAGTCTTAAGATATTCCGGATCCATCTGCAGTTCGCGGCTGAATTCCCTGATGGGAGGAACCAGCTCTGTGATCTCTCCGGCTACGCCGCCGATAATGGCTCCGTTGGTGGCGGCAAGGCAGAGATCCACAGCTTTCTGGCTGTACTGCATGGAGCGCATCAGGGTGTCCAGCTGACGGGTGGGATTATGGAATCCCACGCCGTTCTCGGCTGAAACCATATCCCAGAAAAACTGCCCCTTGCGGGTCATCTCACGGGCTTCATTCATCAGCTCATCATACCGGACATTTTTTTCGCCTTCAAACTCGTTGGCAAGACGTACGGCCTCATGAGCACGAATGCTGGCTTCCTGCGCCTTTAATAGCTGGCCAAAGGTCTTATGTTGAATATCCAGAACGCGCCCGCGCAGATAGTCAGGCGTCTTATCGGCATGACATTTGCGGCAGGCCCTCATCTCGGCATCCTTGAGGGGCGAAGTCCACCAATGGCTGGAAAACTTCTTGCCGTCTTCACGCTGGTAAGGCATATGGCAATCTATGCAGGTCACGCCTGCCGCTCCATGCGGCCCGTTTTTCCAGGTTTCGTAATCTGGATGCTGAGCCTTGAGCATCTTCACTCCGGATACGGCATGCACGAAGTCGACAAACGGTCCGTTATCCACGCCTTTATCCTTGTAGTATTCATATACCTGCTCGACATCAAAACCATTGTCCCAGGGAAAAGTGACCTTGTTCGGCACGGTTCCGGGGGCCTTGGCAAAATAATATTCCACATGGCACTGTGCGCACATCAGGGCTCGTTTTTCATTGCGGGGCATGGCATTAAAGTCCTGTCCCGTACGCTTCAGATAATCCTGCAGCGGTATGGAGTAGAGCTTCATATCCATATTTGTCGTGTCATGGCAGGTTGCGCAGCTGATGCTTTCATCAGCCACGTTGAAACTCTCCCGCAGCTCGTTGAAATCACGCGACCAGAACTTGTCGCCATCTTTCTGCACCCACTGCACCATATTAGGAGTTTTGCAGTTCCAGCAGGTGGCAGGCTGGTCAGCCTTTCCATCTGGGCGATACCTATTAATGCGGTCAATCTCAAGTATGTCTTCCACGGCATGGGTATGCCCGCGCGGCGCATTGTACTCATACGCAAAGGCGTAGCCGAGCCAAAGATTTTTCAGGTATGGCTGTGCATGTTTCCAGCCTTTGTCGCTGAAATCATCATTCTTGCGGTAATTGCGCGAGCCGTTGTACTCGGTCATCACCGTACTCTCGTCGTTTTGCTTATATGTGGCATACTGCCTGGGAAAAATCTTTTCAAACGGCGAAGCCTGATTGGTGAATGCAGGAATCCCCGTATTAAAAACGGGAGTCTTCACAACATGCGTATCGTCGCATCCTGCGCTCATCACAGCGCAAGCAAGAGCTGCGCCCAGTATTGTCAAACGTGCATTATTCATCCGCCGCCTCCCTGAAGCTGACAGGTAATTTCTTCTGATGCGCCACGCTCCGGTGGCAGTCAAAACAATAATCCTTTGCCATCATGACGCCCTGCACAGTATTGCGATGGCAGGAAATGCAGTTGCTGTTAATAACAGCCCGCGTTTCCATGCCAGCGCGCAAAGGGGCGTCAATGCCACGGATATTGTCAATAAAGTCCCTTAATCCTTCCTTGGCTTTAAAGGGCAGCTTCTCCACAATATTATGCGGAGCATGGCATTCATTGCAGGAAAGATCGGCATGCGGGGAATTGCTGTGCGTGATCGCCGCCTGCTCCATCACATGGCACATGGAGCAAAAAGGCCGCGAATCAGAGTAGCGCATCCCTGCGATAGCCGCAAAAACCAGCGCAGCGCCAAACACCGCGCCCAACGTCAGCAGCTTCCAGGGCCTGAGCTTTGATTTCTCCATCGCTCTCCTCCTCGATGACTGTATATAATCAGCTTGTCACACAATAAGCATTTTTTCACAATCAAACTGTGATTTAAATCACATTAATGATCCTTGCATACTGCAGATCAAAAAAATGATGAAAACACAATGCCGCGGACAATGACTATTCCTCCAGGATGCGGCGCAAGGCAGGTTCGTCAAGAATAGCAATGGATTTTCGCTCCAGACTGATGATCCCGTCGCGGGAAAGCTGGCCAAGCTGCCGGCAAAGGCTTTCGCGGGAAAGCCCCAGAATGCCGGCCAGGACTTCACGCGTCACGCTATTCTCCAGCACGAGGGAATGTTCAACCCTGGCTTTATGCAAGAGCCAGCCCGCAACACGGCGCCGGACAGAAATTTTTCCCTGTGAGGCAGATATCTTGTTGATGAACATACGCTGCCTGGCCGCAAGTTCCCTCATGAGCCTGATGGAAAACGCTGCATTGGTCTCAATTGCCGCAAGCAATGCGGCAGAACCTATCTGGACGACGAGACATGGCTCCAAAGCTATTGCCGAATAAAACGAAGGGTTTGTGCCAAAGAGCGTGCATAAATCAATAAAGTGCCCCGCTCTCATCACATGAAGCACGGAACTCCTGCCGGAAAGAGCACCCTTAATTAATTCAACACGGCCAGATTCAAGCCAGTGCACGCATGACGACGGCAATCCTTCGCTTAATATCCACTCCCCCTTGACATGCGTGCGAATTCTGGCTGCAGATGCAAGCTCCTGCACCTGCTTTTCTGAAAGTTCCCGGAAGCAGTTTTTTAATAAGTCCCGATGCTCTTGCGACATAATCTCATCTTTCCCGTAACAATATGCCTAATTAAATATCACCTGATTTCACTGCTATTATATCTCAAGCATGATAATTATCAATCTCTGCTTATCTCCGTTACAATAGACGTTTTACTAAGCAAGTAGCTCTAGTACTAAAATGAATTGACGAGTATAATAAATTCTGTTAGTTTTCTTATTAGGAGGAAAAATATATGCAAAACATATCTATCGCTGAAATTATTTCATTAATTGAGGCTGCTTCTGACAATGAAAAAGAACAA
>JAGAZG010000139.1 GCA_017940105.1 Mailhella sp.
CAGGCTTTCTGCCGTGCTCCATGCCTGGGCAATGCAGCCGCCTGGGGAATGAGGAGGGTCGCCGTCAAAAATTTCTGATATGCAACCCAGCCCGGCCTGCTGTAAATGGTTGGTAAACAGGGGCGTGACTAGACGCAGGAAATCTTTAGCATCCTGCTCTACACAGGTATAGAGCAGGGCCTCTGCGTAGAAACCGAGCAGCCATGGCCATACGGTGCCCTGGTGGTATGCTCTGTCACGCTCTGACTGACTGCCTTGGCAGACGGGCTGATATTCAGCATGCGCTGGTGAAAGCGTGCGCAGTCCGAACGGCGTAAGCAGATGCTTTTTTACGCAGTCCGTTACTGAAAGCCTTTCTTCGTCTGTCAGCGGCGAGAAAGGCATTGCTGCCGCTATAACTTGGTTTGGACGGATAAGCCTAGAGCAACCTTCATCAGAAGACCATGTGTCATACAGACCTCCATCCATGCACGCACGGTCATTTCCAGATGGAATAAAGACCCTCCGAAAAGCTTTTTCAAGCCGTTTCAAAAGTTCAGTTTCAACCGGCGGGATTTCTCCATACAACAGAGCCTGTTTCCTGGCAAAGGCAAGCGCGTTGAACCAGAGAGCGTTCAGTTCCACGACGCAGCCGTGGCGGGGAGTGACTGGCATTCCGTCGACAGACGCGTCCATCCAGGTAAGCTGCGTATTTCTGTTGCCGACATGGAGCAGCCCGTCGGCGTCAGTTTTGACAAGCATATTTCCATTGCCGTCCGGCATAGTTCCCCGTGCAAAATGGAAAAGCATGTCTTTTACTGTCGGCCAGCATTCTTCACGGATAAACGTCGTTTCTTGCGGACAGGCGTTGGCAAGGCGGTGGACAGCCAACATGTACCACAGGGAAGCATCTGCCGAATTATAGGAGGCTGTGCCGTTTCCGCTCCCTAGCAGATTGGGTACAAGCCCCCTTTGCACAGCCTGTCCAATTTGCCGGAGAACAGCTTTGCCTGCCTGAACATTTCCGGCAAGGAAGGTAAGTCCGGGAAGCGCTATAAGCGTGTCTCTGCCCCAAGGACCAAACCAGTGATATCCGGCATTGATTAGAGATTCTCCGCTGATATTGACAATAAATCTTGAGCCTTCGCGGCGCAGGTGCTCAAGCAGAGGTGCTGCAAAAAAGTCTTTGCCTTCAGCCGAATTCTCCCAAAGAGCTTCAGGAGTTTCAGTTAGAGGTGTTGTTCCAGCCGATATCCATGCGGGGGTGCCGGCATGCAGCGAAATATAAAATGTCCCCGGCATAAATAGGTCTTCATCCCAGTCATATCCGCGATATTTTTCTGAGGGATAGAGAATGTGGTAATACCAGTCCGGAGCAGCGTCAAAACATGAAAGGTGAAAACCCTGGCTGGGCATCTCCATTATTAAAGGTGGTATGGAATCGTCAGGTCTGTAAAAAAATCCTGTATGGTGCAGGCCATGCTCAAGGCGGCGCAGAAAACGGGCATGAGCCTGATCCGCATGTCTGAGATAGTCGGCAGGGCGACAGCTGATCAGCGGCTTGACCACAAGTTTTACATCGCCACAGGAACGGGCTTCCGGCGTATCCTGAATTTCGTAGCGCATGATCGCGCGGCATTCATTTTGGCATAGCCTGATCGCGCGGCGAAGATAGATATGTTCGCCTGATGGCAGCGGAATGGAGAAAAGCCTTGATACTTCCTGCTGATTGCAGACAATTTTACCTTCAAGCTTCCATCCGTCAGGCCAGACAATGCCGGGATGAATACGGCAGGAAAGGGGAATTTCGCACTCTTTTACGACAAGGCTGTCTTCCAGAGCGGAAAGCAGCATAAACCGTCCACTGCTTGTTTGGGAGGCCAGCAACCCGTGGTAGCGGCGTGTGGCGCAGCCCCTGACCGTGCCGGAAGAAAAGTCTCCTCCAGCGTTGGTAAGCAGCCATTCCTGATTAAGACCGTCTGACAGGTCTGACGCGCGAGGATTAAGGCTAAAACTGTATTTCATGGAATCTCTGGCGCAAATAATAATAAATAACTTCGCTACGAGTGCAAATATCCCGCTTTTTGTTGATACTAGCCGTTTTACCGGGAGATAGCAAATGCTGCGACGGGGTATTTTTTTTTATCCCATTCCTTATGTGACCGTGCAGGATGCTTATGCAGAGCTACCTGTGCTGCTCCTTCTGCCGCATGCCCTCAGGAGGCATGCATAAAAACACGTTGCCCTTGTTTGTGCCGCATGCTACTGTCCATACGGGTATTGAATTCAAACTATGGAGGTTTCCGTGTCTATACTGGATGTTCTCAATAATGAAGTTTTGGGAAGCGCCCTTCAGCAGATGACCCGTCAGGCGGGAGGGTCTGCAAGAACTTTGGGAGGCAGCACTGCCGGCGGCATGGGCGGGCTTCTTGGCGCAGGAGCCCTTGGGGCATTGCTTGGCAATATGGCCGGAGGTTCGGGCAGGCCTGCAGGAAGATCGGGCGGAGGCAATGCCATGGTGCGCAATGCCGCGCTGCTTGGTATGGGGGCCGTAGCCCTGAATTTTTACCGCAAGTGGTCTCAGTCTCAGCAAGCACAGGCTGCAGAATCTCATGGGTATCAGCAGCAGGGCTATCAGCAACAGGGATTTTCCCGTCGTGAAGATCCGTTTGCCCAGGCGGGTAGAGTTGCAGTTGACCCGACCTCCCTGCTGATCATGCGCGCTGTTATTTTTGCCGCAAGAGCCGACGGAAACATTGATGCTGTTGAGCAGGAGCGCATCGGTGTTCTGTTCCAAAGTCTGCTTGACGGGCAGAATGTTGGCCGGGAACTGGAAAAGATGCAGAAAGAGCCTCTTGATCCCAGAGCTATTGCCGTCGAGGTGCGCTCTGCTGACCAGGCAGAAGACGTGTACCGCCTTTCATGCTGTGTTATTGACATAGACCAATTCATGGAGCGCACGTATCTTGATGCCCTTGCTGCTGCCCTGGGAATTTCAAATACCCGCAAGAATGAACTAGAGGCAGAAGCCAGCCAGGGCCGACGCCAGCTTGACGCAACAGTCAGAGCCTGATTGCTCTGCCAGATGCTATAAAAGACAGGGGTTGCATCGCATTTGACGCAACCCCTGTTTCCTTTAATTTCGCTTACAGGTTTCAGTACGGCTTTTTATCCGGGGAATTGCGGCGCATCTCGTCATTATATGCATGAGCTATAATGGCCAGCATCAGAGACAGTACGCCTGCGCCAATCAGATAGTAGCGCATGGGCGGAAAAAAGAAGGGATAGGCAATCAAAGCCATGCCTGCCAGGGCGAGCAGCCTTTCCAAAAGAACCATATTGGGAACTATCAGCTTAAGCAGAAAAAGCAATCCATGAAAAATGCCGGCAATGCAGAACCAGACTCCTTTGCCAAACTTATAAGCCATTCCGTGTTCTTTGGGCAGAGCGTCAGCAAGCCTTTTGGGAGCATGGGCTTTTCTTTTTCTTCTTATGCGCAACAAAATCCAGAGAAAAAGCAGAAAGGCAAGGGTTACAGCTGCAGCTATGGCATGAGGAGTGTATTCACTGATATAGGCATTGAGCGTTTGCATAATTAAAACCTCGGGATTGGCTGAACGGTTAACGTTCTGACAATATTAAACTGAAAGGGATTATTTGTCACCATTTTTTATAAGGATAATCTTCTTGATAACCATTTGGATAATGGATAAATTTATCCGTCCATTAAGCGTAACGGCGATATTCTATTTTTCGTCTTCTGAAACCCCGGCGAGGCTGATCAATATTTTTCGTGGGGCGAAAAATATTTCAAGGAGCATCCAGGATGCAGGATAGAAAGTTAGATTTAATTTGCATAGGGCGGTCATGCGTGGACATGTACAGCGGGGAATTCGGCGTTCCGCTGCAGCGAGCCATGACCTTCAGCAAATCAGTGGGCGGTAGCCCCATGAACATAGCCATCGGCACATCGCGCCTTGGCCTGAAAGTGGGAGCCATCACGGGAGTTGGCAAAGAAGGCAACGGCGATTACATAAAATGGCAGATGACCTGTGAAGGCGTGGATGTGAGCCATGTAAAGACAGACCCTGCGCGGCTGACGGCCATGGTACTTTTGAGCATACGCGGGAAGGACGATTTTCCGCTTATTCAGTACCGAGAAAACTGCGCAGACATGGGTCTGCAGCCGGAAGACATTGACGAGGAATACATAAAGACGGCGGGAGCCGTTCTGGTGACGGGCACGCACCTGTCCAAAGAGGGCGTGCGGGCCACGACGATGAAGGTGCTGGAAATAGCCAGGTCAAACGGCATCAAGTGCATATTCGACATAGATTTCCGTCCGAACCTGTGGGGACTGCGAGGACACGATGCGGGAGCCAGCCGACTGGCGCAGTCGGAGTGGGTGAGCAGCGAATACCGCAAGGTCCTGCCGTACTTTGACCTGATAGTAGGAACGGAAGAGGAATATTTCATCGCGAGTGGCAAGACAGACCCCATAGAGGCGCTAAGGGAAGTACGTCGCCTGTCGAAAGCTGTGCTCATCCATAAGCTTGGCGACCGGGGTTGCGCTGCTCTGGATGGAGAGATACCTGACAGATTTACGGATGACGTGGTCCAGCCGGGCTTTCCTGTGAAGGTGTTCAACTCGATAGGGGCTGGGGACGGCTTCATGTCCGGATTTTTGCGCGGCTGGCTGCGCGGCGAAGACCTGCCTACCTGCTGCCGGTATGCCAATGCGGCGGGAGCATTTGCGGTATCTCGCCTGGGCTGCTCGTCGGCCTACCCAAGCTGGGCGGAGATGCAGTATTTTCTTGAGCACGGGAGCAAGGAGAAATGGCTTCGCAAGGACAAGATGCTCAATCAGATGCACTGGTCGACAAACCGCCGCGTCAAGTGGAACGACCTTGCGATTCTGGCCTTTGACCACCGCGCAGTTCTTGAAGAACTGGCGGAAAAGCACCAGCGGGGAGCAAAGGACATAGCCCGATTTAAAGAGCTGGTTTACCAGGGGGCGCTCAAGGTTCAGGCAGAAAGCAGCCCGATGCAGGTGGGCATACTGGCAGATGACACGCACGGCCTTGATGTTCTTCTGGACAGCAACAAGCATCCGCTGTGGGTCGGCCGCTGCATAGAAAAGACTGGAGCGCCGGCGCTGGAGTTTGAAGGCCTGCCCGATGTAGGGTCAACGCTTTCAAGCTGGCCGGAAAACCATGTGGTGAAATGCCTGCTCAAGGTGAACGAAAATTCCGGAGCTGCGATAGAAGCCGAACAGAAGAAACAGCTGGAGAGGCTTTTCTGCGCGACCAGAGAAACGGGGCACGACCTTCTTTTAGAACTCATCGCCGAAGGCAAAGACAGGGACTCCCTTCTGCTTCGCTGGATGGAAGACTGCTACGGCATGGGCGTTTTCCCTGACTACTGGAAGCTGCAGGCTCCTGAGGATCCGCAGACGTGGCACAGTATTGCAGCCTGTATTGAGAAGGAAGATCCGTATTGTAGAGGTGTTCTTCTGCTTGGATTCAACAGTCCTGCCGAAGAACTCAGGCTGCAGTTCAGCGCCATTCCTCGTGATGTCAGAATGCTGGGCTTCGCCATTGGGCGGAGCATCTTTCTTGAGGCTGCAGAAAAGTGGTTTGCTGGTAGCTGCACAGATGAAAATGTTGCAGAAAACGTTGCTGAGAAATTCAGGATTCTCATCACAGCATGGAATAACCGTTATTGCAAGGAAAGGATATTATGAAAAAATTCAGAGTCGCCATCAACGGTTTCGGCCGCATAGGGCGTCAGGTTTTCCGTGCCATGCACGGGCGTTACCAGGACAGGATTGAAATAGTGGCCATCAATGACCTGATGGATGCAGCAACCAATTTTCATTTGCTGCAGCGAGATACGGTTTATGGTCCTGCCGGGTTTGAATGCGAGGTTTCCTCCACAAAATCCAGCATTGGGGGCGTAGATTTTACGCATGTCCGTGCCGGAGGAATTTGGGATGTCGCGTGCCTTGCAGAAAGAGATCCTAACAGATTGCCATGGAAGGAATTGGGCGTTGACGTGGTCGTAGAGTCAACGGGCATTTTCCGCACAGCACAGCAGGCAGAAGTACATCTGCACCGCGGCGCAAAAAAGGTCGTCATTTCGGCACCTGCAAAGCAGCCTGACCTTACGGTTGTCATGGGGGTCAATGAAGAAATGTACGATCCCGAAAAACACCACATTCTATCCAATGCATCGTGCACGACCAACTGCCTTGCACCAGTAGTCAAAGTACTGGATCGCGAATTCGGTGTCAGACTCGGAAATATGGTGACGGTGCATTCCTACACCAATGACCAGCGCATTCTTGACTTGCCGCATAAGGATTTGCGCAGAGCTAGGGCTGCTGCCCTGAACATCATACCAACAAGCTCTGGTGCGGCCAAGGCGGTGGCGGAAGTCATTCCTTCCATGAAAGGTCGCTTTACGGGCTATGCCCTGCGCGTGCCAACGCCAACCGTTTCTGTGGTGGATTTTACGGCTATTTTGGAAAGGCCCACAAATACGGAGACCATGGTCGGTGCATTTCGCACAGCTTCTCAGACTTATCTGCGCGGAATTCTCGGCGTGAATGATTTGCCTCTCGTATCCATGGATTTCAAGGGAGATCCGAGGTCATCCATTGTAGAATCGGAATATTGCCTCATTCAGGAAGGCACGCTTGCCAAAGTCGTCAGTTGGTACGATAATGAATGGGGATATTCCTGCCGCCTGACCGATCTCATCGCATACATGCAGGAAAAAGGCCTGTAGTAATTTTGAGGGCACTGAGGAATATGGGCCCTGCGTTCGCAGGGCCTTTTGCGCTATGGGCATGAATCCTGCTTGGTTGCATTGCAAAAAAATACCGGCATTTCGTTTGCAAGTGAGATGTATGCCATTGCACATGGCAACCTTTATTAAATGGATATCGAGTACGTCTGCTTTTGGCTGTGCTTGCATGGGTTAGCCTCTTTGGATAGAAGAAAAGCATGATTTTTTTTTCCGGATTTTTTAATAGATTCGTCAAGGACCGGGAGATAAGGCGCAATACTGTCTATGTGCTGCGTTTCGCTGCTGCCTTGGCGTCCATTGTCGTTGTGTTCAGCGTGCTGTTTCACTGCATCATGCTGCTTGAAGGCAGGGAATTCAGCTGGATCACGGGCGTGTACTGGACTTTGACGGTCATGTCCACCCTGGGCTTTGGCGACATCACCTTCCATTCTGATCTTGGGATGGCATTTTCCATAATTGTTCTGCTTTCAGGCATTGTGGGGCTGCTTATTGTTCTGCCCTCTGTTTTCCTGCAATTCATATACAATCCGTGGCTAGAAGCTCAGAAAAAACGGGAAGTACAGCACAGTCTGCCGTCTTCTGTGCACGGGCATGTGGTCATTGTTGGAGTAAGTCCCATTTCTAAAAACCTTGCGCAAGTCCTTACACGCTACGGCGTTGGCAACGTGTTGCTTTGCGGCAGTACGCAGGAGGCCATGAGTCTTATGGAACAGGGGCTGCATGCCGTCGTGGGTGATTATGACGACGTGGAGGTCTACCGCAGCCTGCGCACGGATCAGGCCCGCATGGTTGTGGCCCTTGACACCGACGTGCGCAACACCAATGTCGCTTTCACTCTGCGAGAGCTCACAAGTTCCGTGCCCATGGTGTCAAGGGCAGAAAAGGACGAGTCCATAGATATACTCAAGCTTGCCGGATGCACTTGGGTGTTTCAGTTCCGCAAACTGCTGGGGCAGTCGCTGACGCGGCGCGTTGCCACAGGCAAGCTCTGTGTTTGCCAGCTTGCGGCTGTTGGTCCGCTGGTCATAGCCGAGGCCCAGGTAAAGCATACCAGTCTCGGTGGCATGACCATACGGGAAAGCGGGCTGCGTGCCAGGTTGGGCATTAATGTCGTGGGCTTGTGGAATCACGGTGTGTTTGAACAGCCTTCGGCAGATACGCTGCTTGAAGAGCAGAAAGTGCTTGTCATAGCCGGATCTCGCAATCAGGTGGAAGAATTTGCCAGAACCGTTTCTGTGGAGCGCGAAGACACTCCCGCAGGTCCGGTGCTCGTCCTTGGAGGCGGCAGAGTGGGCACGGCTGCCGCCCTTGCCCTGAAAGATCGGGGACTCGACGTCGTCGTTGTTGATAAGCAGAACGTAGCGCCTCAGATGCCTGGCATACGCGTGCAGGTAGGTGATGCCGCCGACCCGGCCACACTTGAGCGTGCTGGTATAAAAAGGGCTCCGTCCATCATTATCACTACCCACGACGACGACATAAACATTTACCTCACCATTTACTGCCGTCGCCTGCGGCCAGATGTGCAGATCATCAGCCGGACCAATCTTGACCGCAATGTCAGGGTGCTGCATTCCGCTGGAGCAACGCTGGTGCTTTCTCTTGCATCGCTGGTTTCCAACAGGATAATCAATCTCATGGAACCTGGCAGGGTCTTCATGCTTAATGAGGGGCTGAACATCTTCCGAGCTACAGCCGGAGCGGAACTTGCTGGCAAAACGCTCATTGACAGCGGCATTCGCAAGGCCAGTCGCTGCAACGTGGTGGCAGTAAAGAAGGCAGACGGCGAAATGCTCATCAACCCGGATCCCTGCAGAGAATTCAAGGCGTCTGACGAGCTTTTCCTTATAGGCGACTCAGAGGCGGAAAACCTCTATTACGAGCGATACTGGCCGGACAGGGGAAATGCGCAGGCAGGGTGATGGGGTTGCCAGTGCTGCTTGATATCAACCGCAAGGTGGAACTGAACAGGTGTGCTCTATAACGGCTTTATCTGCAAGAAGAAGTTCAAATACCTCTCCAATATCAGCGTCAATGCAGATACTCCGCCCTTTAATTTCATAAGGGCAGGATGCTTCTCCATAATTTATGCAGGCATACACAGCTTTTTTATTATCCATCGCTTCCTGCCAGAAGGGATATTTAATAATCACGGGAGTATTTGCTCCAACGCCAAGCTCCAGGTACAGTACATGAAGATTTGCATGTCTGTGGAGAAAATCGGAATATGCTGCTGAGGCTCTTCGCCAGCCTTCATCTTCAGTAAAAAAATCGTCTGCACGAAGATTCATGGCCGCATTTGAGCCGTCATCTGGACATATGGGGATCAGTTCGGTAGGAATCCTCATTGAAATATCGCTGTTGCCAGGCATCTGGTACAGGCCGTTTTCATCCATTATGAAACCTTGTGCCTCCATAGCCTTCATTGTCTATGACGGATAAATCTCTTTTAAAATCGGCAGCATCACGTCGCAGAACTTCGTAAGCGTCACGGGAACCCCATATTGTAAAAGAAAGCCACAGAAGGTAAAATTACCAGCTGTGGCGTTTTCATTGTAAGCGTCACGGGAACCCCATATTGTAAAAGAAAGCCACAGAAGGTAAAATTACCAGCTGTGGCGTTTTCATTCTTTGACAAAGCGATTATAGAGAGGTTTTACAATTCCAGGGGAGCAGTCGTTCTAGCAGGGCTGGCG
>JAGAZG010000140.1 GCA_017940105.1 Mailhella sp.
ACTTACCGGAAAATGGCTTATCTGGAGTCTTGCCGATATTATGGCAATGCTCAAGATAATCATCTACTGATTCCTGAAACGCCTCTCGCAATTCCTTGATGCTTTCACCTTCATAGGTAATGACATCGTCAATGCCTGTCAGTCTGCCAAAGAGCACATTATCTTCTTCGCTGTATTCGACAGTGCCAGCATAGCCTTTATAGGTCATCGTGTTTTTCATGGTTTTATTCCTAGCTTTATAAGAAAATCTCTTGTGGCCTCAACTTGATAGGCCCTTGCGGCTTTGGGATGGTGGGTGCGATGGTACGCTATTGTCTTGCCTTGGAGATTGCACTTCACGCTAGAACTGTTTCCTTCGGTTTTGGCAGCGCCTAATGCAAGAAGCAATGCTTCTATATCGTCCCATGCCAATGTTTTACATGTTGGTATCGCAAAAACGGCTTGCAATGTTTTTCTAGCTCTGTTGCTCAGGGACCAATGGCATCATAAAACAGTATCATGTCAATTGCGGCTTGCCCTTGATATTTTCACGAGCCCTTCGTCAGCGACTCGCGGCAAATTTTTCTGCGTGACTGGCATCGATGAATCACAACATTCCGGATTTGCGCGCATGCCTGGGTGCGCCCGGGAAAATGACGTTGTCAGGATGGCTCTGGAACGATAAGAAAATCGAATGAAGAGCGAACTGACGAAGACGAAGCGATATTGGCAATGCTCCCAATCTGCGTTAGTCTACAGATGTGTACTGGGCAGACACCCCAGTGAGAATCAATGATAATCCAAAAAATCTTTTTTACAAGGGACAGCAATGCTAATAAGAAAATATGTTCAGGATGACCTAGCATCGATGATTGCAATCTGGAACGAAATCGTCAACGAAGGCATCGCATTTCCGCAAGAACTTTGCCTCAATCTTGAAACAGGCGCAGAGTTTTTTGCCTCGCAAAGCTATTCTGGAATTGCGGAAAACAACGGTAAAATTGTCGGCCTTTATATTCTGCACCCAAATAACGTAGGCCGCTGTGGTCACATTTGCAATGCAAGCTACGCTGTATCTCCTGAAGCACGGGGGAAGCATATTGGGGAACTACTTGTAAAAAACAGCTTGGAAATTGGGAAAAAACTAGGGTTTCGCATTATGCAATTCAATGTTGTTGTCGAAAGCAACATACACGCAAGACACCTGTATGAACGGATTGGCTTTAAGCAGCTAGGGACAATCCCTGGTGGATTCATAATGAAAGACGGCCATTATGAAAACGTTTGTCCGTACTACCGCGAGCTCTAAAATATATTGTGTGCACGAAAAAGCTCTAATGTCGCCTCTGCCCGCCGCTCTTTCTTCCTGCGTCATGCTGCTGCCGTGCTCAATGGAAGCATTCTTGATTGTGTCGCCGGCAAATCGCATTGCTTGACACTTCTCAGGACTGTTTCCATAATTATCAGGACTGCCGGACATCATGCCAACGCAATGTCCTTGCAGCGCACCGATGGCCAGGCAGCTGTCGTGCGGAGACCTCAACGATTAAAGGAGCGCCCATCATGAAAAGACAGATCCTTCGTTTCGCTGCCGCCCTGATTCTCAGCTTCCCCCTCGTTGCTGCGGCGCAGGAGCAATCCTACATCTCCGGCGAGGTGCAGGGTCCGGACGGCACCGCTCTCGACGGCGCAACCATTTACATCTGCACCGGGCTGGTCAAGGCAGAACGGGAGGTGCGGGACGGCAGCAAGACCCGCATGGTGCTGTACTACAGCAGCGCAGAGCCGGGCAGCGGCAAGTGCGAAGGCACAGGCAGGAGCAGAAAGGGCGGGGCCTTCAAGGTGCGCTATCCGGAAGGCAAGCAGGCCGACCTGTTCGCATGGAAGGCCGGTCACGAGGCGCTGATCGTGCGCGGGGTCTCATCGCCCTCAGAAGTAGGTGTGGTGAAGCTGCCCGGCACGAACGACACCGCCGTGGTGGAGAAGCGCAATATCGAAAACGCCCAGCGCAACGCCCAGCAGAAAGCCGCGGCCCGTGAAAATACCCGCCTGATCCGCCAGCAAGCATGGGAAGAACGTGAAAAGACCTATCCGGGCGGCGTGCACGTGCCTCTCACCGGGATTAGAGACGCCCAACTCATTGCCGAGGAAAAAATCATGGCGAAAAGGATCAAGGCCATCATCCTCACGCCCTCCGGCGATCTCCTGGAAGACGGGAACGAAAATACCGTGCATGTCTCCCTCGGCGAAGGCATCCAGGTGGAAAAGTATTCGCCCAAAAAGTGGTTCCTGGTCAATGCGGTCAGCAATGGCATGTTCTACGGAGAGGGGCGGATCGACGTGCTCGCCCCCGACGGAAAGCAATGGGATATCTGCATCTGGGCAAAGGGCTATGAACCGCTGGTCATCCGGAACGTGACATCGCCTGCGGATCTCGGCACGCTGAAGCTTGCCGGCACCAACACGGAACTGGAAGAACTGCCCCATACAATAAAGTAAGGGATGGCTGCGCAGGAGGTATCCTGCCGGCCCCCGGACAAAACGCCGCCGGCCTTGCCCGGCGGCTTCTGCTTTCGGGCTGACGCCCTTTCGCGATACCCCCCCTTTCAAGGGAGATACCGGCTGGAAGGTTCACTGAGGCAACAGAAGAGGAAAGGTTGGAGAATCGTAAATGAAGCATGAATGCAAGATCACTGTTCTGGAGACCAAGTGCTTTGCAGAGTTACAGAAAAAGTTTTTGGCAGACCCGAAGTCCGGCCCGTGTCCATTCTTCAAGCCAGGTGAGACCTTCCTTCTGAAACGTACGCCGCAGCAGGATGATTTCTACCACCTTATGAACGGCAAGTTCTGCGGCGAGGCATGGGACGCCGTCAGCAGATATGTTTATACGGCCCTGCAGGGCGGCTCCATCATGAAAGGCTGGACGAACGACGACCGCATGATGATCGCTTGCTGCAACGACGGAACCCGTCCTGTCATCTTCAAGATCGAGAGGATAGACATCCCTGAGACAGAGGAAGAAAAGGAATGGCTGGAGAGACAAAATTTCACAAACACTGCTGAAGATGCTTATACAGGTTAATCGTTGCAAATCGGAATTTAGCCACTTTACTCGGAGCGAGTACAGTAGCGCTGTAACTTCTGGGAGCAGGAAATGAACCATACTGTGACGATTTCTTTACTGGCTGTGTCCATGCTTGCAATTTCTGCCTTTTCTGCAAGTGCAGTCGAACAAGCGGGACTTCGATATTTTTCACAGCCTGCAGAAGTGTGCGGCAGCAGTACTCCTTATGGTAACAATATCCAGGCTGGTAAATATGCGTTGTCTGATGATGCCAAGATTTATTATGAGACCTATGGCTCTGGAAAGCCTTTTGTGGTCCTTCACGGCGGAGGACTTGGCAGCACATATGAAATGGGTTGTTTCATTGACAAACTCAAGGAACAATTCCAGGTCATTGCCATATCAACACGCGGACATGGAAAATCAGAAATCGGACATTCACCATTTTCTCTGAAACAGCGTGCTGATGACATCCATGCCGTCCTTGCCGACGCAAAAATCACCGAACCTGTCATGGTCATTGGGTTCAGCGACGGCGGATATTCTGGCTATGCCCTTGCTGCGTATTATCCGCAGACAGTCAAAAAACTTGTGGCGATAGGGGCAGGCGAAGTTTTGCAAACGAACAAACGCTTTGTTTTTTCACTGGATGAATGGAAGTCGTTTGACGCTGCCTTCATTGAACAGCAGCAAAGCATCATGCCAGAACCAGATAGATGGCAGGAAATGCTGCATATGTATGAAGATATGTGGAACAGTGCCGTCATCAGCAAGGAACTATTCTCCAAGGTTTCCTGTCCTGTTTTGGTCATGGGTGGTGAACATGACATCAACTCTCCCATGCTCACGGAAATCGCTTCGTATCAGCAATTGCCCAATGCGCAGCTGTCTATCATACCAAATGCACCTCACCCATGCTTTCTTACGAACTTTGAGGCAGCTTGGGCAGCTATATTCCCATTTATTAGGTGACGGGACTGATAAATTCCATGAGGAAGCATCTGCGCAATGATTGAATTCCGTTTACTTGCAACGCTTTTTAAGGACATATTGCATCAGTAGGAATAACCAGCACGGATAATTCCTGCATTCTGGACATGGAGACTCCCGTTCAGCTCCGTTAGGGCAGCCTAGGGCAGGCTTTTCGTTTTACATGGTTAGATGATCTCTTTTGCAAGGAGGTTTCCATTATGAAAGCAGGATTTCTGCATGGGTATCTGGAATCTCCCCAGGCAGAGGAATCTGAACGAAAACGGGCCATCAGTTATCCGTAATCTGGATAATCTTTTCCCTGAACAGGGAAGCGGCCTTGGAAAAAACCTGGTTTCTCTTCCACACAAAAAAGATTCTGCAGATGCGCTGCGGAAAAAGGGGGCGGAACACGAGCGGTCCGTCCGGAGGCAGATTGAGCAGGCGGTCGAGAGTGAACACGCAGCCCACGCCTTCCTCCGCAAGCAGCGAGGCATTGTAGATGAGGGTATAGGTGGCGACGATGTCCAGCTCGCTTTCTTCTTTGGCAAACCAGGATTCCAGTTCATGGTTTTCAAATGCCTGCCGAGAAATGACCAGCGGCTGCCCTGCCAGATCATCCGGGGTGATCTTTTCCAAGACGGCAAGGGGACTGTCACGTCGCATGAGGATCCCCCACAGATCTGTATGGTCGATCTCAACATGCTCATAATCCTTGGGCGGATCCGGCTGCACCAGTACGCCAAAGTCCAGCATTCCCCTGTCGAGGCGTTCCCTGACACCGCTGCCGTCCATGCTGGACAAGTGACAGCGGACATGGGGAAATTGGCTCCTAATATCATGGATGGCACGAGCGACGGTCCTCATCCCTGCGGTCTCTCCACAGCCGATGCGCACACTGCCGCTCACTCCTTCCTTAGCATGGGAAAGTTCATCCATGGTCTTATCCATGAGCGTCAAGATCTCCTCGGCTCGTTTTTTGAGCAGGTATCCCGCCTCAGTCAATACTGTATGGCGCTTGCCGCGCTCAAGCAGCTTCACGCCCAGGTTCTCTTCCAGATCCATTAGCTGGCGTGAAAGAGCAGGCTGCGAAACATATACCTGATCTGCGGCATGCGTGATGTTTCCCGTCTTTGCCACGGCCAGGAAGTATTTTAGTGCTCTAAATTCCATCGCATCCTCCTTGCCCTGATTTTAACAGCTTTTATCATATAAAACAATTATGGATATCTATACATCATATGTTTTTTTTATTTTAGCGAGCCGCCCTGGGCAGCCCATAATCTTTGAGAGAAAATGAAACATACAGCAAAGATCTGTTGGGTGTGCTGACGGATGCGAAGAGCTGAGAGATCGCCAGATAACCAGATAAAACCATTTAACTTGCATAATTGTTCAGAACATTCTGAACCTATCAGCCGTAATGACATATTGTTCTGATGTATGCTGCCGGTTAGCCTCTTTTATGGCCGCGCCATATCATGGGTTGCTTCTGCTGCCGGCTGGTGACACAAGAAAACATTTGTTCCCATTGTAGCAAGATGGGGACTGATCGGCATGCGATCACTCAGGAGATAACGATGTCGCAAGCATATCCAGAACTTTCTTGCACAAGGAGCACTCTCCAGGCTATATGAAGAACGTGTTGGCGTTGAAGGGGGATAAAACGTTCCCACCCTATCTGATAGCGTGGGACGCTCTGGCGGAAGCGAACCGCCTGCTGTTGTGACTTCAGATGCCGGCAGCATGGCGGGAATATGCAAAATCATACCATCAGACAAATTCCAGAAGGAGGATCAAGAAAATGAAACTGTCAAAAATATTTGAAGAAAAACCTGAAAGATGGGGATTCAGAGGAGATCCGTATTTTTGGGATCACTTAAAAGACCTCGCGGAAAATATGGATATTATATCTCCTGACGAACTGGAAAAATGGATAAAAAAGGAATACTTTTCGCTTTCAGGAAAGGTTATGACCGACAAATACGGTGATTTTGCCGTGATAGAGCAGTTTGCGCATGGAGGAATGAGTTCCGGCGGCGTTGATAACGAATGGTGGATGGAAGAAGGTATTCCACTGCTGAAAAGCAGGTTGGCTACACTTTGACACATTCCGGTTTGCATCCCTGATAATTACTTATGCCCACCCTGCCCGGTCACTCTTCCTGCTCATCGACTGCAACAACTTTTACGCAAGCTGTGAGCGCCTTTTCCGTCCAGACCTGGTGAACAAACCGGTCACGGTGTTCTCGAACAACGACGGTAATGATTGAAACAATCTTCTGAATTGACGCTGCCGGAGCAAATAAGGCGAGCTGTAAGCAGACAGGGGAGCTCTGCAATCACAAAGCGTATTCTGGCCTGCCCTGTTCCATAGCACTGACCATGCTTCCGTACCGGTTCAACAATGGCAAAAGGTCAGGAGTCATGCTGATAGGCGGAAAAGTATCATCATAATGATCCAGCACAACACGCTTAGGCTTGAGCCGGGTGATCGACTTCACAGCTGGCAAAAAATTCTCAGCCCAGCCGTTGTAAGGCAAAACAAGAAGGTCAGCCTCCGATGGATATTCCACGTCGTCCCGAAGATTCAGACTGCCCATCACGGATATGCTCTTATTTTCCGCTTCAAGATGGTAAAAAACAGTCTCATCGTGTTCTCTGCAAATCAAATGCTCCTTGAAAATATACGGCAGGTTGTACCTGAAAGGCGATTTCAGCGCATGAATCGCCCGTACAGGGGAAAACCACGGAAGGCGTGCATGACGCCCGGCAAAGACATGCACAGCAAACCCGTTAATATGCAATATCTGTCCAGGACATATCAGAATCAGACTTTTCCAGGGAACGCCTTTTTTATGCAGCGTTTTGAGCGGCGTCTGGGTACAGTATACTCTCGCAGATGGATTGCGCCGTACCACAGCCGGAATGCATGATATGTGGTCGAAGTGTCCGTGCGTCACAAGGATGTGCGTAAAACCGTCAAAATCCCCAATAGTTACACATGACTTAGTTCCTGCAAGCGGAACAAAAGGATCAAAAAGCAGGCGTCCGGCGGCGCAACCTGCCTCTATGGTTGCTGTTCCATGCCAAGTCACATACATTGTCCCGCTCTTCAAACGACGCTCTGCTTCTTTGATTTCGATCGAAATTTTGTAAATCCAGGACGCATGAGAAACGTATCCTCCCTGCATCCTCAGGCTACATCTCAAATACCAGATCACTCTTGAGCAACCAGGCAGCATGCCAGTAGTCCACGATGCTGTGACCGGAATCGATATCGTACAAGCGAGCCACACCATTCCAGTAAGCTCGTGCCAGCTGTGAATTCAAAAGCTCGTCATGTGTGCCCAAGAAAATATCACGTGCAGGAATTTTCGAGGCATCGCACTGAACAGGCGTCATTCCACAGGCTTTCTCTACGTCGCCTGCAGAGTCAACGGCAATGCGACATTCTTCCTGCCAAATGGTATTGTGCCAGGGGCGAGGGTCAGGCGCAGCAGCATAAGAAAGCAAGATCTCGTGGGAAAAATCCCACGCTATTCCATCAGTAAACCGTGTATTTTTACCGATGAAGCGCTCTAACTGGACAGCCGGATAGATGACTGGATTCCATGCAACCACATGACAAATTGCCGGATGCCGCAAGTTGAGAGCAAAAAATCCTCCCAACGAAGAGCCCATAAGGCAGATGCGGTCAATCTTGGGATCGATCTTTTCAAGTATTTGCCGCCGGATATCAGATAGACACTGTACAAAAGGCAGGGAATAATCGCATTGAGGACGAATAATCGGCTGCTGCAAAAGTTGTTCCAGCAACCTGCCCGATCTGCTTTCAGCACCGCTGTTGAAACCATGTATGTAAACGAAGCTGTCCATGGGCATTATCCTATAGACATACGTATTCTCCATCAAGTCCTTCCAAGCTTCTGCACAATACTTGAAAACTGTGTGTTTGCGATGTATTTCAGGATTATCAAATTGCCATCAGAAGCAATGACGTATCTTTCTTGTTTGAAGTTTTATTTATCGCTGTCTACTATTCCAAACCTTTCTCTTGCAGGCAGGAGAGAGCCAGTTTATAAATTTTCCCGTTGCTTTTCTCCTGCATGAGAAAATGAGAATTGCCCTTGATACCAATATCCTGCATATGAACCAGCCTGGCATCGCCGCCGTGGCGATTGGCTGTCTCCACAAACAGATATGCCATGGCGTATTCCGCTACCCATTAATCCCCTCAAACGTTTTCCGAGCCGATCTTGATGTAGTCACCGTCATAGAAAATGATCGGCATCTTGGTAAGCTTCAGGAAATCATCCATTGCACTCCGGCAGACGATTACGCCGAAGGCAAAATGTACAGTAGGGAAACATGAAAAAAATGCTGTTGCTTGTTGGTGTTACAATTATGATTGCCGGAGCATTATCTCTGTTATACGCCGCACTGAATCTGTTTGGATTCTACCATGTGCTTGACGGTTCAGCAGAGCTTTATATCAGCTTGCACAGAAGAATGATCATTTTTGGAGTAACTGGAATTTTTCTTGTGATGTTTGGAGCAATATGCTTTATAATTCGCTCCAAAGTATAAATTGGACTCTGCCGCGAGTCATGGCAGCACAAGGGAGGGAGCATGGTGAAAACAGAAAAACACGGCAACAACTGGACGGCTTATTATGATTCTGATGCAAAGCGATATTTCGCATGTATCATGTACACCAGCCGCGAGGGACGAGAGCAGTACGACTACGAAATAACACAAGATATGTACGTGCGGCTCGGCAGCTTCAGCGAAGACACGGAAAACGAAAGGCTGATCAAAACCGCGAAAATGATATATTCGTTCGAAAACACGATGTACGGCACTCTGGGACCAGAGAGGATGGTTTGGGATGAAGAAGCCCATGAAGCGATGCTCGGACATGAACAGAAGAAAAATATGAAAGGTGACGCGTAGCGCCAAGGTATACCCTAAACGGTTGCGGCAGCCACAAAAAACGCCAGTAGCGAGCCGCTTGCAGATCACGCATTCGCGTAACCCCATTTATGAAAAATAACCGGCGTGATGTATTGACATTTTCACTAGTTGGCTTATTTACCAAATAACAAAAGAGAAATCATATGGACGCATACAAGCAGTACATCTCAGCGCAGGCAAAGATATTCAAGGCACTCGGCCACCCTTCCCGGCTGCTCATGGTCGATGCAATGCGCTCTGGTGAAAAATGCGTCTGTGAGTTACAGGCTCTTACAGGAGCTGACATGTCCACAGTTTCAAAGCATCTTTCCCTGCTTAAAGATGCCGGGGTCGTAAGCGCGGAAAAACGCGGGACCAATATTTACTACCGGCTTTCACTCTGCTGCCTGGACAATTTTCTGGCATGCACTTCAGAAATGATACAAGATCGTATCCTGAAGCAATACGCGATGATCCAGAACCGATAATAGAGCATTTTTTTGATCTTTTATTTGGCTATTTTGCCAATAAGACATACTAATAAGGAGCGCATTATGGCCTGCACATGCAACTCATCTCGAACAGTTGATACGGGGTTCAGCAAGACGAGATATGCGCTGACCATATTTTTGGCTTTAACGTCATGGGTCTTGGCTTATGCCATGCTCATTCCTGTTTCACAATGGATAGCGCATGACTTGCTGAGGATGGAAAAAGGTTCCCGCCTGGGCGATGCCGCGTCATTCTTCTTCTATGACGCTCCCAAGATCCTGCTGTTGCTCGTGCTCATGGTGTATCTCATTTCTTGGCTCCGGGCAGGCGTGAATGCAGAGCGCATACGGAATCTCCTCTCCGGCAGGGCGAGGAGTCTGGGCTATATCCTTGCCGCCGGCTTCGGGGCGGTTTCTCCGTTCTGCTCCTGCTCCACCATACCGCTTTTTCTGGGATTCGTCAGCGCCCGCATCCCAATAGGGATCACCATGGCATTCTTGATCACGTCGCCAATCATCAATGAAGTGGCGGTGATCCTGCTATGGGGGCTTCTGGGATGGAAGTTTGCCGTAACCTATGTGGCGGTGGGCATGTTCGCCGGCATCGCCGGGGGGATCATCATGGATGCCCTTCACGCGGAACGATGGCTCCAGCCTGTATTCCGGAAGGAGCAGCTGCTGATCGCTCCGATTCACACCATGCGGCAGAACAAGATCAGCCTGGCGAAGCGCCATGTCTTTGCAGCTTCGGAAATGAAGAGCATTTTCCGCAAGGTGTGGGCATGGGTGCTCCTGGGCGTAGCCGTCGGCGCGGGTCTGCATGGCTATGTGCCGCAAAACTGGTTTGCGGAACATCTGGGCGCAGGACAGTGGTGGTCTGTTCCTTTTGCGGTGGGAGCGGGCATCCCTCTGTACACCAATGCGACAGGCATAGTGCCCGTCATGGAAAGCTTTCTTGCCAAAGGACTGCCCATCGGCACGACGCTGGCCTTCTGCATGAGCGCCGTGGCGGTGAGCCTGCCGGAGTTCATGATACTCAAGCAGGTCATGACATGGAAGCTGATAGCGCTGTTCGTCGCCATGCTTCTGGCCATGTTCTCACTTGCCGGCTGGTTCCTCAATGCCGCGCAGGCATTCATCTTCTAACGCGCGTTTACTTTGTAACCGCCAGCCGACCACTCGGCTGGCAGTACAGAACGGCGATATCGATACTCGGCGTCTGCATGTCATGGAAGGCGATCATCGTAAGCTGGAGCCCCTTCTCTGGTCCAGTTGAGTTCGCGATACTTTACGCACCCTTGCTGCAAACCGTTTTCGCAGGCTCTGCCATACCATTCCTGCGCTTTGCGCAGGTCTCGAAACACCCCTTCACCATTGTTATACATAACGCCAAGGTTGTACTGAGCCAGGCTATGCTCCTGCGCAGCAGCCTTTTCCCACAAGGATCGGGCTGCCGTGTAATCCTGGCATACGCCCTGTGCGTTATAATACATCAACCCCAGTCTGAACTGTGC
>JAGAZG010000141.1 GCA_017940105.1 Mailhella sp.
ATTTGTCTATAATACGCTAAAGACGGAGGAAGTTCATAACCTGTATCAGAGTAGATAACAAGAAGATCTTATCCGCATCTGCCCTTGTTTTTGGCGTATTCTGCACCGCCATGGTTGCAGGCCGCCTTGCCGGCGACCGTCTCCGCCATGACTTCGGTGACTTTACCCTGCTGTTTTCAGGTTCCTGTCTTGCCGCAGCGGGCATGATCATCGTTCTTGTTTCGCCATGGGCAGCAATCTGCCTCTCCGGCTATGCCGCCATGGGTCTTGGACTTGCTCCTCTTGTCCCCATATTTTTCAGCAGGGCAGGCAGCATCCAGGGCATAAGCACGGGCAAGGCATGCGCAATAGTTTCATTTATGGGATACAGCGGAGTTCTTGTATTTCCGCCTTCGCTGGGCTGGCTGGCCCACAGCTTCGGACTGGACGCCGCCCTCACCATTATTCCGGTTCTCTGCTTCGTTTTGGCGCTGGGCTCGTTCTTCTTTCGCGGCGATCCCAAAAAGACAGCTATCCGTCCATAACCAGCATGCAAAAAAGCTGAACCCTCTTATTTTTTTGCAGCACCCTTACCATAGGCGTACATCTGCAAGACCATGGAGGCATACCCAGGATTCATTGCTCCATTGTACCAGGTGAGCGCACGAACGTAATTCCCCCCGGAACCTGATATGCACTCGCTGAGAATATTGCATCCGACGTGCACGCCATGCTCAATGGTCTTCAACTCTTCAACGGCTACGCCAAGCTTTTTCAGCCTCTCCCTGTGCACGGTTATGTTTACCTGCATCGGTCCTGCATTGCCAAGATAGTAAGCGTTCTCTTTGAATCTTGATTCCACGTGGATCACAGCGGCGACGAGAAGCGGGGGCAGCTTGTAGTATTTTGCCCACTCCGTGATATGCCTGCGGTAAGCCTCTATCTTGTCTGCCGTCAGGTCAGGATTGGACAGGCGCATGATACTGTCCAGTCCTCTGCCGTCATACGAATACGAATCCCTGTAATAATTGGCTTCGCCAATCGCTCCCGCATTGCGGGGAACAATGCCGGCAACACCAAACCGGGCATGCCGCTGGCGAGCCTTTAAATATTTGTCTACATACTTCTTCGGCTGCTTTGCCCCTATGCGTGAAGACGTGCCTGCGCAGGCTTCGCCCATATTAAAAGCAATCGGGCAGACGGCAAAAAAAAGCATGCATATTTTCAATAACCGATAAAAACACATGCGTTTTTCTACCACGGCGGGGAGGTATTCTCAACTGCAAAAGGGAGAGTCCGGACTTTTGCCTTGACTAACCGGGCAAAGCATTTAAAAGACATGGTCTGCCTCAATGCCAGACGGCAGCGGCAAAATACATCACTTGCCTAATCAGTCCCTGCGGCCTCATGAAAAAACACATTTCAGAGCATCAGCTTTTCGGCAGCGAAAGCATTGCAAAAATATTGCTTCGCCTTGCTCCTCCGGTCATGCTGGCCCAGCTTATCCAGGCGCTTTACAACATTGTGGACAGCCTGTTTGTGGCCAGCTATGCAGAATCCGGACTTACTGCACTCTTCATCATCTGTCCAGCGCAGCTTTTGATGATCGCACTGGCCGCAGGCAAAGGTGTAAGGGGCTGCCAGCCTTAAACCGGCATAATCTCGCACGTCAGCCTGCAATGCTGGAAAACCAGGCGCATTACTCAATGATTGCGAAAGCAAGGAATAACTGGTATGTCCCGGAAAAATTAAATCCGGTACGTCATGCAGGCTTTGAAAGCCCATCGGTTGATAATAACGCCGACCTGTCTTATTTGCAGCAAGCTCAAAAGGAGGCTCAGATATGGAAGCTGAAAAAAAAATCATGCTCTCTGGCATACAGCCCAGCGGGGATCTGCATTTGGGAAACTATCTGGGAGCGATAAAAAACTGGGCCGAACGCGCAAATGAATTTGACTGCTATTATTTCATGGCAGACCTGCACACCATTACCGTGCGGCAGGAGCCCAAGGATCTGCGCCGCCGTTCCATAGAAATGCTGGCACTGTACATAGCCTGCGGACTGGATCCTCAAAAGAATACCTTGTTTCTGCAATCGCATGTTCCGGCTCATGCACAGCTGGGCTGGGTGCTTGACTGCTACACCATGTTTGGCGAGCTCAGCCGCATGACCCAGTTTAAAGACAAGGCTGAAAAGCATAAGGACAACATCAACGCCGGGCTTTTCACTTACCCGTCGCTGATGGCAGCAGATATTCTGCTGTACCAGCCGCATTACGTACCTGTTGGCGAAGATCAGAAGCAGCATGTGGAGCTGACGCGAGATCTTGCCATCCGCTTCAACAACATCTACGGAGATGTGTTCCGCATACCGGAACCGTATATACCAAAGGTGGGGGCCCGCATTTACGGCCTGAGCACGCCAAATCAGAAGATGTCCAAATCCGTGCCCGACGGATGCGTTTTTCTGATGGACGAACCCGATGTCATCATGAAAAAGTTCAAGCGTGCCGTGACGGATTCAGACACGGAAAATTGCGTGCGCTACGATAAGGAAAACAAGCCTGGCGTCTCCAACCTCATTGCCATCTATTCGACGATCACAGGCAAAAGCGTTTCTGAGATCGAGCAGGAATTTCAAAATCAGGGATACGGCGTTTTCAAGCCCGCCGTGGGAGATGCCGTTGCGCAACTGCTGACCCCCATAAGGGAAGAAGCAAAAAGGCTGATTGCCGACAAGGCCTATCTTGCCTCCGTTTACAAGGAAGGTGCAGAACGCGCCGCCTGCATTGCCAACAAAACATTGCGCAAGGTATACAAAAAAATCGGTTTCTACCAGATTTAACTGTCTGTGCCTGCAATCCGGGAATTTCCGGCGGCATTACGCATGCCGCCGGAAA
>JAGAZG010000142.1 GCA_017940105.1 Mailhella sp.
GAAGCCGGCATGGCCATGGAGATATCGTCTGCAGGTCTGCGCAAGCCCTGCCGGGAGATATATCCTGGACCGAAAATCCTGCATCTTGCCAGGGAACTGGAACTTGACATAACCTTCGCTTCTGACAGCCATGCCACGGAGCAGGTGGCATGGGGCTTTGACAAGCTGGCAGAGTATGCCGCCGGAGAAGGCTGGAAAGAGAGCCTTGTCTTTTCACGGGACGGCGTCCGGCGCATGCCGTTTTAGCATGACCGCACAGTGCTGCCGCCGCAAAAGGCAGAGCCGCGTTGCAAGAATTTGAAAGCCGGTTTGCCCTTGGCGTTCCGGCGGGCAGTGCTTATTCTGAGCTAAGTCGGCGTTCCGCACATTTTGCGCCGAAATGGAGTGATGTATGACCAGCCAGATAAAGACAGTGTTTCTTCTTGCCCTGCTGTCGGCATTGTTTATTGTCATGGGCAATGCGCTCGGTGGCAGACAGGGCGTCATGATTGCCCTTATGCTTGCCATTTTCATGAACGTGGGCAGCTATTGGTTTTCTGACAGAATCGTGCTTTCCATGTATCATGCGCAGGAGCTTGGGCCGGACGATGCCCCCATGCTTTTTCAGATAGTTGGCGAACTTGCCTCCCGTGCGCAAGTGCCTATGCCGCGCATCTGCCTCATCCCTCAGGATGCCCCCAATGCCTTTGCCACAGGCAGGGATCCCGAGCACGGCGTCATTGCCGTCACCCGCGGCATCGTGCATCTGCTTTCGCCCGAAGAGCTGCGGGGCGTTCTGGCGCACGAAATGGCGCACATAGCGCACCGCGATATCTTGCTTCAGAGCATGGCCGGGGTCATTGGTTCCGCCATAACCGCCCTGGCCAACATGCTGCAGTGGGCGATGATTTTTGGCGGGCGCGACAGCGAAGGGAGGGGCAACCCGCTTGCAGCCCTTGCCATGATGATACTCGGCCCCCTGGCCGCCACGCTGATCCAGATGGCCATATCACGCCGCCGCGAATATATGGCGGATGCCGCCGGGGCCGAATACTGCGGTCAGCCTCTTGCCCTTGCAGAAGCCCTTGGCAGGCTGGACAATTACAGCCGCCGCATACCAATGGCAGCCAATCCGGCTACGGAAAACATGTTTATAGTTTCACCGCTGGCAGGCGGCTCCCTGAACCGCATGTTCAGCACGCATCCGCCCATGGAAGAGCGCATAGCCAATCTTGAGCAGATGGCGCGCACGGGGCGCTACCCCGAATAGCTTGCCGTATGAACAGCATTTTTTCTACGCCGGATTCTTTTGCCCTGCGCGGCATCAGCCTGCTTGCCCAGGCTGCCGACGCAGTGATGCCCATGAATGCAGCTCAGCGGCGCGATTTGCCAGCGGCCTGCCGTGACCTTTCGGCCATGCTTACCACGGAACGCGGAGCTCTCTCGCGATCATACTGGTCTTCTCCCCGCCTGACCTCTGCCTACCTGCGTTATTTTTTGCCCTGGAACATAGTGAGGCTGACAGCGCTGCTGCCCTCGCTTCCTTTGGGACGCATGCCGGATAAGCCGCTTGTTTTGGACATGGGCAGCGGACCGTTTACCCTGCCCATAGCCTTATGGCTTTCGCGCCCGGATTTGCGCCGCAGTCCCGTAACAATTGTTGCCAGTGACACGTCGCCCCATATTCTTGAGCTTGGCCGCAGCCTGTTTGATTTTTTGCGGACGCAGCTTGATGCGGAATGCCCGTGGGTTATCCGCGTCATGCGTTCTCCGGCAGCCCTGGCGCTGCGCCGGCTGCGGGCGCGCCCTGGCGAACTGTGGCTGGCGTGCATGGCAAATGTGCTAAATGAAATGGACGAGCGAAAGCTCAGGCCTGGTCAGTCTGTTTCTGCCCGCATGCGGGCATTGCTTGAAGACGCCCATGCCATGCTTGCCGAAGGCGGTCACTTGCTTTCCATTGAGCCTGGAACCAGGCAGGGAGGGAGGCTTGTCGCCCATCTGCGAAAAAGCGCCCTGGGAGGGGAAGAAGATGAGGAGCTTGATGATTTGACAGCCTTTGCGGCACAGGAAGAGAAAGCTTCAGTTCTGCCCATCCAGGACGATGAGGACGATGACTTTGACTTTGCCCTGCCGCCTCTGTTCAAGCCTGTGCTGCCATGCGTCCATGCCGAAGCCTGTCCCATGCTTGGCAGAGGGGTTTCTGCATGGTGCCATTTTAACGCTCCGGCTCCTCATGCTCCTGATTTTCTGCATTCGCTTTCGGCCAGGGCAGGACTTGATAAGGATTCTGTCAGCCTGTCATTTCTTTTGCTTAAGAGGGCAGAAGGTGAAATGCCGCCATTCAGGCTGAAACGCGGCGGTGCCATCCCTGCGCGCGTTGTTTCTGATGCGTTTGCCGTCCCCGGACTCTCAAGGACGGCGCGTTATGCCTGCACTCCTGCAGGACTTGCCCTTTTGCCTGACGCCCTGCGCATTGAGCAGGGAGAGCTTTGCCGCGTTAAGCCGGCCGGGGAACGGGACAGAAAGTCCCATGCGCAGATCATGGTGCCAGAGCAGATTGTTTCTTCGTCCCGGGAAGGCGTCCGAAGGCGCAGCAGTGAGCGGACTCCTGGAAAAATTTCGCCCAGAGAGCCTGACGGCGGTTACAGGCATAAAGCTGCGCGTCACGAAAAAGCAGGCGAGCGGGGCAGCGTACGCGGCGACCTTTTTGGCGATGAAAAGCGCCGTGGGCGCTGACCTTTTTTTGCCACTGGATTTTTTTTATAAAAAGGGCATACTGCGCCACTCAAGCAAAAAAAACAGCCTTCGGAGCATGTTATGAGCAATATTTTTTACATTGTTGCAGCCCTGGCCATCATTGCCGTGGTGTCTGCGTTTTTTTTGAAGAGCAAGCGCAAAGAATCTTCGAATCACGGTGCCGTTGAAACGTGGATTCCCAAGGAAACGGCAAAGAAGAAAAACGAGCCTCAGGGCGATCCGGCCCTTTACGAGCTGGGCATAAACCACAGCTCAAGCAAGCCTATCATGTACGCGCTTACCACATGCCAGCACTGCAGGAACACCCGCCGCTATCTTGATGAGGCCGGGGCAGAGTATACCTGCGTGTACATAGATGAATTCAGCGGTGACCAGCGCGCTGAGCTGATGGATGTAGTGCGCACGTATAATCCGCGCGGCACATTTCCCACCATACTTTTTCCCAACGGCAAGGTCATTGTGGGCTATCGCAGGCAGCTGCTTGAGGAGGCGCTGAATGACACCGGAAAAACTGCTTGAAATACTGGGCAAATCCGCCGCTGCCAAGGGGTATTACCTGCATGCAAACAGAGAGCACTGCCTTGCCACGGCGGAGAGCCTGCTGGCCAATAAAGAGCGCTATGGCTACATGTGCTGCCCCTGTCGCCTGGCATGCGAAGACTCCCGTACCGACAGGGATATCATCTGCCCCTGCGAATACAGGGATGCCGACATTGCGGAATACGGTGCGTGCTACTGCTCGTTTTATGTGTCCGAAGAGCATAAGGACGATTCCCTGTTCTTTCCCGAAGTCGAAGAGCGGCGCGATCCGGATCGCGGAGCGTAGTATTTTTTTTGCAAGCTAAAGCCGTTTGCAGGCCCTGGCATATATCCTTCAAATATGAGCGTTAGCTGCGTTCGTACCCCGGTCTGAAGGCCGGGGTATTCGTTGCGGTCGGTTTGGGGGGACATTTCTCTTCCCGGCATCTGCAGGCTTTCTATGACTCCGCGCCCGTCCAGGCGGCCATGAATTCGGCAGGCGCCCTCCCTGCGCTGATGTGCCTGAGCAAGGAAGATCCGAATACGGCTGCGTCAGGGCGCAGTTCCCTGGGCAGGGCATCCAGCTGCCGCGGATTTTTCAGCCCGAAGCCGAGGGCTATGGGCAGGCTGAACACGCTGCGGGCACGGGCGAGCACATCCGGCACCTCCGGAGGCAATGCGCCTCTTTCGCCCGTGGTTCCCATGACGGAAACCACATACACGTATCCCTCAGACACGTCGGCATAGAGCTGCATGCGCTCTTTTGACGTGTTGGGGCCGACAAGCGCGATGAGGGCTAGCCCGTGCGCTTTAAGCGCCGCACGCATGCCGTCTGACTCGTCAATGGGCAGGTCCGGCACGATGCATCCGTGCACGCCGGCTTCGGCGGCGTCGCGTGCGAAGCGCTCCAGGCCGTACTGCAAAAACGGATTCATGTAGCCCATGAGCACCAGGCCGGCTTTCAATTCGCCCTTATGCCGGAATATTGTCTGCATAATCCCTCGCAGGGTTACGCCTGCGGCCAGGGCGTCGTGGGAGGCCTGCTCCACAACCGGACCGTCTGCGACAGGATCAGAAAAGGGCACGCCTATTTCAATGATGTCTGCCCCGGATGAGTCAAGCTCGCAAAGCACGTCCCAATAGCGGTCTTCAGAAGGAAAGCCTGCGGTCACAAAGGGGATGAGCGCAAGCCTTCCGTTGCTTTGGGCCGCGCGGACTTTTTGTTCCAGAATATGCATATGACCTCCTGGCCGTTACAGGCCAAGCTCTTTTTCGATGATGTCCATGTCTTTGTCCCCTCTGCCGGAGAGATTCACCAGAACCCGGCTTCCCGGCCGGAATTCATCTGCATGCCGCAGTACGTAAGCCACTGCATGGGATGATTCCAGGGCAGGCAGAATGCCTTCGGCCATGCAGAGGCGCTGGAAGGCGTCAAGGGCCTCGTGGTCATAGGCGATGCCGTACCTGACGCGGCCTGTCCTGGCGAGATGCACATGTTCCGGACCTACGCCAGGGTAATCGAGCCCGGCAGAAACGGAACTCGAAGGCAGGATCTGCCCGTCGTCATCCTGCAGGAGCATGGTGTATTCGCCGTGGAGCACGCCTGGTCGGCCAATATTGATGGCTGCAGAATGCAGGCAGCCGGGTTTTCCCGTGCCGCCGGCCTCGACGCCGACGATATTAACAGACTCATCAGGAACAAAGGCGTGGAACATGCCGATGGCATTGGAGCCTCCGCCGACGGCTGCAACCACATAGTCGGGCAGCGAACCCGTGCGCTCAAACATCTGCGCGCGGGCTTCGCGGCCGATGACGGCCTGAAATTCGCGGACAAGGTCGGGGAAGGGCCATGGACCGGCCGCCGTGCCAAAGCAGTAATGCGTTGTCGCCTGGGCAGATATCCAGGCCCTGAGCGCCGCGTTAATGGCGTCTTTAAGCGTGCGGGAACCGTTTTCGATGGGATGCACCTTTGCCCCCAGGAGACGCATGCGGCGTACGTTGGCAGACTGGCGCTCCACGTCTTCCGCCCCCATGTAAACCGTGCATTCCAGCCCGAGCCTGGCGGCTGCCGCTGCCGTGGCTACGCCATGCTGCCCGGCGCCTGTTTCGGCAATAAGGGCTTTTTTGCCCATTTTTTTTGCAAGCAGGGCCTGGCCCAGCGTGTTGTTTATCTTGTGCGCTCCGGTGTGCAGCAGATCTTCGCGTTTCAGCCATAGTTCAAAACCGAGCTCTTTTGACAGGGCCGGGCAGAAGGTGATGGGGGTGGCCCGCCCGGCATAATTTTTCAGGAGGTCGTCCAGCTCCTGCTGAAATTCCGTGCAGGGCAGGAACTCGCGCATGGCCTTGTCCAGTTCGAGAAGCGGGGGCATGAGCAATTCCGGCACAAAACAGCCGCCAAATTCGCCAAAGTATCCTTTTTTCATGGTAGGTTCCGTAGCTGCGGAGGCGTATGCCTCCTCGTTTATCTGTTGCGGGCAGCCTCTATGGCTTTTTTCATGAGAACGGCGTCCTTGCGCCCGGGGATGGATTCCAGCCTGGAGTTCATGTCTATGCCGTCAGGTCTGCATGCGTTCAGCGCTGCGGCCACATTCTCATGCCCGAGGCCTCCTGAGAGCAGCCAGGGGAGCGGAAAGCGCACGCCTGCAAGGGCTTGCCAGTCCAAAGTATTTCCGCTGCCAAGCCCGGCGTCAACCAAAAACATGCCGCAGGATCCGGAAAGCCGGTCCACTTCTGCCTGAAGTGCTTCGGCTCCCGCATATTTTTTGGGAAAAAGCACGCGGATAATGCGTTCGGAGGGAAATATTCTGCTGAATTCCATGCCCTGGCCGCCGTGAAGCTGCACGTAATCCAGCCGCGCCGTCCGGGCTGCTTCCTGCGTTTCTTTAAGGCTCTGCGTTACAAAAACTCCGACGCGCTTCATGCCATGGGTGTCCAGCGCTGCCGCTTCGCCGGGAGTGATGCTGCGCGGGCTTGGGGGGTAAAAGACAAAGCCGCACATATCTGCGCCCAGATCTGCCGCAAGGTCAATGAGTTTTTGCTCGCGCATGCCGCATATCTTTATCAGCATGAGGCGTCCCCGTCGCGCAGTCTGCCAAGCATTCGGCTGAGGGCCATGCCCGGTTTGCATCCTTCCATGAGGGCAGAACCGATCAGGGCGGCATGGTAGCCGGCGTTCGCCGCAGCGCACAGGTCATCATTGCTGGTGATTCCGCTTGCCGCAATCCATAATTCATCATTTTCCGGTGGACATTCATCAATGAATCGCAGGGCTGCGCGCGTGTCGACCTTGAAGGTTTCAAGGTCGCGGGCGTTCACCTGGATGATGCGTGCGCCGCTTTTGCGTGCGAGTTCGACGTCGCGCCGGCTGAACACTTCAACCACGCATTCCACGCCGCCGCGTTCCGCCTGTTCGCGAAGGTCGCGCAGCGTCTTGGCATCAGGTATCAGCCGCACGATGAGCAGCATGGCAGAAGCAGGCGTCGACAGCGTTGCGGCAACCTGCCCCGGGTGAAAAATAAAGTCCTTTCTCAGCATGGGCAGGGGAGGTTCGCTCCGTTCCCGCATCATGCATGCAATGCGTTCCAGATAGGAGATATGCCCCTTGAACCAGGTTTCTTCAGTGAGCACCGAGATCGCCGCTGCGCCGTTGTCGGCGAATTGTCTTGCAGCCTCTTCCGGCTCCAATGCGTCGCAAATGCGCCCGCGTGAAGGCGAAGCCTTTTTAAATTCGGCTATGACGGGCAGCGGCCCTGAGGCATGGCGGCGAAGCGCTTCTGAAAAGCAGGCGCGAGGCAGGGGCCACGGCTTAAGCTTTTCTGCGCCTCCGTTTTCGAGAGCCGTTATTTCTGAAAGCTTGGCCTTGTAAAAACGTTCAAGCTCCATTGGATGTCTCCCTTAGTTTCCGGCCCTGCCGGATTCGGCTAAAAGTTCGTCCGGAAAGTTGGCCAGAAGGCGCAGTCCGTCCGGCGTCAGTATGGATTCAGGATGAAACTGCACTCCTGCCCATGGGCGGTCATTCCAGCGAATGGACATGACTTCGCCCAGGGGGCCGCGCGCCGTGACCTTGATGAACGGGGGCTGATTTTCGCCGCTTTCAAGAACCACGAGCGAATGATAGCGCCCGACGGTCATGGGATTGGGCACTCCCCTGTAAAGTCCGCAGCCATCATGCGTGATTTCTGATGTCTTGCCGTGCATGATTTCAGGCCCGACGGCTACCTGGCAGCCGGCAAGCAGGCCGAGAACCTGATGGCCGAGGCATACGCCCAGCACGGGGGTGCTTTTCGGCAGCAGGCGCATGAACTCGAGGCAGTGTCCGGCCTGCGAAGGATGCCCCGGGCCAGGAGAGATGCATACCATTTCGAGCTCCGGGGCAGATGCCATGGCAAGAAGGGAAGGATCGTCGTTTTTTACCACGAGAGGCTCGCGTCCCAGCTTGCAGAATGCCTGGACCAGATTGTAGGTGAAGGAATCGTAATTATCGATGAGAAGGAACATAGGCTTCTCCTGAATGCGAGCAGACAAGGCGCATGATGGCCGATTTGTTGCAGACTTCTTTCCATTCCAGACCTGGGTCGGAGTCGAACACTATGCCGCTGCCGGACTGCCAGTGCAGCCGGCCTCTGCGCATCCACATGCTGCGTATGGTGATGCCCGTATCAAGGTGGACGGCGTCTTTGTCCAGGCCTATCCAGCCGACGCATCCGGCATAGGGCCCACGGGAGCGGCCTTCCATCTGCGCAATGATTTCCATGGCTCGCAGTTTGGGAGCGCCACTCACCGTGCCTGCCGGAAATGTGGCCGACAGCACATCCACGGCGTCGAGACCGCTGTTCAGGCTGGCTGTCACGCGGCTTGTAAGGTGCATGACGTGAGAAAATTTTTCAACCATCATCAGCCGCTCCACCTCAACGCTGCCTGGCTTGGCCAGCCGCCCCAGGTCATTGCGCGCAAGATCGACCAGCATCATGTGCTCTGCGCGTTCTTTGGGATCGGCAAGCAGTTCTGCCGCAAGGGCGTCGTCTTCGTCAACGCTGCGTCCGCGCCGGCGCGTGCCCGCAATGGGTGCGGAGAGCAGTCTGCCTCCAGAGCACTGCACCATGACTTCAGGCGACGAGCCAAACAGCGTAATTTCGGGCAGGCGCATGAAAAACATGTACGGGGATGCGTTTTCGCAGCGCATGCGGCGGTACAGGGTAAGCGGATTGCCCTTGAACGGCGCGCTGAAATGCACGGAAGGGACGGTCTGGATGGCTTCGCCCTGGCGCAGCATATGCCGTATGTCCTGAACGATGCGTTTGTATCCTTCGCCGTCCGGTTCCGCCGTGACGAGCGATTCGTCAAGCCCTTCCCCCGGATCTGCCATATCGTAGCCTCCCTCATGCGCACCGCAGACGGGCACATGCTCTTCAAGGCTTACCTGGGCCAGGCGGTTGTACAGGTGGTCAAACAGCATCAGAGTGCCAGGAAGGCAAAGGACGCATTCCGCGTCTTCCGGGCGCAGAACTGCGGCAAGCCTGGGATTGAACAGTCCGGCCATGCCAAAGCCCATATAGCCGCAGAGAGAGCGGGTAATAGGCGGAAGTGAGGCAAATTTTTCGTCAGGCAGCAGCTCAATCGAGTGCAGGAGCGCCCGCAGACCTTCCACAAAGGGCATGCCGTCCAGGCTGGACAGCATGCCGAAGCGGCTGTCTTTTATGCTGCATTCCAGCTTGCCATCACGGCATGAAAAGAATGCGGCCATGTTGCATGCAAGCACGCTGTAGCGGCCCCATCGGCCATCGACTTCTGCGCTTTCCAAAAGGATGCCCGGTTCGCTTTTTGCCATGCCCATGAAAAGGCTTATGGGGGTGTCCATATCTGCCGGGAGCCAGCGGACTTTTTGCCGGACTCGTATTGCTGGGACCTGTTTGCTCATTGAAATCTCCGCTTGACAGATGTCGTCTGATAACAAAAAAAGCCGCCCTGGGAGGGGCGGCTTTTCATTGCCGTTGGTCTGATTTTTATGAATACGCCAAGACCGCACCCTCCCTTATGGGAAACTGCGCCACCATGCCTGCACGGTAAAGGTGATTGAGAACGTGTTCATAAAAACTCCTGAAAATCACACCGTTAAAATCATTAAAAAAAAGCCGGGCGGATGTCAAGCCTTGCGGCGCAAAAAAAGCCGGGGCTTGCGCCCCGGCCATGCCTTTGATTCTGCCTTGGGTAACCTTAAGGGTTAGCCTTTCTTTTTGGCGACGATTTCGTCAGAGATGCTGGCAGGCACCTTTTCGTAATGGTCGAACTGCATGGTGAAGGTCGCGCGGCCCTGAGTGCGGGAACGCAAATCCGTCGCGTAGCCGAACATTTCTGAAAGCGGCACATGGCAGCTGATGACCTGTGCGCCTGCGCGGGCTTCCATGGCCTGCACCTTGCCGCGGCGTCCGTTGAGGTCGCCCATGACATCGCCGAGATAATCTTCGGGAGTGACGACTTCAACAGCCATGATGGGCTCGAGCAGAACGGGAGTGGCCTTGCGCATGGCGTCTTTGATGGCCATGGAGCCAGCCACGTAGAAGGCCTGTTCAGAAGAGTCCACTTCGTGGTAGGAGCCGAACACCAGGTTGACTTTGACGTCCACCGTGGGATTGCCGGCGAGCACGCCGCTCTTCAGGGCATCCTGAATGCCCTTGTCGATGGCGGGGATGTACTGGCGGGGGATGGCGCCGCCCACGATGGCGTCCTCAAAGGTGTAGCCTGAGCCGCGGGGCGCGGCTTCCATTTCGATCCAGCAGTCGCCGAACTGCCCGCGCCCGCCGGACTGCTTCTTGTGCCTGCCCTGCACCTGCGCCTTGCCGCGTCTGGTTTCGCGGTAGGGGACCTTCGGGGTCTTGAGC
>JAGAZG010000143.1 GCA_017940105.1 Mailhella sp.
AGGCAGCGACATGACCGAAAGGTACTCGGGAACGGCGTATTCTCCTGCTGCCGTGAGCAGAGCGCCAATGATGAGGGACGACAATATGGAGGTGTCAACGGCCTTTGCTATTCCGGAAGGGCTGTTTTTTCCTATCAGGTTTGCGATAACAACGTTAGAACCCATGGACAGTCCGACGAACAATCCCACCAGAAGTCCGATGGCGGGGGCGTTCCCTCCTACAGCCGCCATGGCTTCTTTGCCTACGAACTGTCCTACAACGACTATGTCCGCCGCATTGAAAAGCTGCTGAAGTATGCCTGTCAGAACAAGAGGCAGGGAAAAAAGCAGTATTTTTCGCCCGAGAGAACCATTCAGCATGTCCATAAACAGATCCTGAAGAGATGAATATATTTGCTGTAGGCAGGAATGCTATTCCAGCCCGGCATCAAAATCCAGCAGTTCCTGCTCTGCCTGCCGCACCGGAACATCCAGCAGCAGGCCTTGATATGATGGCCGCTGCTGGTGCATAATGACCAGCAGCCCTTATTTTTTGATTAAGCGAGGCCGTATGCTGAAACGTCATGTATGTTTTTTCATCATTTGCCTCTTGTTATCTGTCCAGTCTGGTCTTGCGGCAGAGGAACAGCAGGCAAACTCCGCCTTTCCGTCAGCCGCCGGGGTATTGACCGGGGATGCCGGGCCGGCGGAGCAAGGCTCATGTGAAGTGTCCCTTTGTGCCGTGGGAGATAACCTGATCCATGATTCTGTGTATAAAAAATTTCGCAGCAAGGACGGGGGCTGGGATTTTTCTCCGATATACAGCCATGTGAGAGAACTGATAGAAAGCCACGATATCAGCGTGATTAATCAGGAAACAATTTTTGTTGACGATACTAAAAAGGTGAGCACATATCCTTGTTTCGGCACTCCCGTGGAAATGGGTGATGCCCTTGTCGGAGCAGGGTTCAACGTTGTGCTTACCGCGACCAATCATGCATGGGACAAACAGGGATATGGCGTTGACACCACGCTCAGGTATTGGAAGGCTAAGCACCCAGAAATAGTGGTTCTTGGCACGCATGACAGCCCTGAAGACCGTTCCCGCATTGAAATCATGCAGATAAACGGCATGCGCATTGCCATGTTCAATTACACATACGGCCTTAACGGATTCGTGCTTCCGGCCAAAGAATGGTTTAAAGTGGATCTTCTTGCCGATAAAGAACGCTTTCTGAATGATGTGCGCCGGGCAGAAACCATGGCTGACTTCACCGTCTGCTTTCTGCATATAGGCGAAGAATACCGCTACACCCCCTCGGCATTTCAAAAGCAGTACGCCAGGGAACTTGCTGACGCAGGCGCTGATCTGATCATCTGCGCGCATCCGCATGTTGTTGAACCCTTTGAAATGCTTGCGGCCGCCGATGGGCACCCATGCCTGGTTTACTATTCATGCGGCAACTTTGTTTCTGGGCAGGGCAGGGTTGACAGGCTTCTTGGCGGAATGGCCCAGGTGCGCATAGCCAGGCAGAAGTCTGAAGACGGTTCATACGTCGCCAGGATAGTCTGGCATGATTTTGTCCCTACTGTGACGCACAGAACAGCAAAAACAGTCGAGGCATATTTTTTAAGCGACTACAGCGAATCATTGGCACGGCAGCATTCCGTCAAGGGAGTTTCCCTGGCGAAGCTCAACGGGTTGTGGAAGAAGATCACAGGCACAGAGGTTCATGCACCTGTTTCTTGCCGCAGGCAGCAGACAGAAAGATTTTGAAACGTGACGCAGCTGCGGTTTTGTGTAAGAAACAGCACAGATAGCAACATGACAGCGAATCAACCGCAGGAGGTTTCATTATGAAAGCAAAAACTTCAGTATGTGCCTTGCTGGCTGCCGCGTGCCTTGCAGCCGTGCCTTTCGGTCTTTCTGCCGAACCCGCTGCAAAGGGAGAGCAGAGCGTTCAGGCTCCGGCCGTGGAGCAGCCGGCCC
>JAGAZG010000144.1 GCA_017940105.1 Mailhella sp.
AGTTTCTGGAGAAATCATATTCAGCAGGGCAAAGGGAACTCCAACGCCTAAAAACACGCCCAGAACAATTTGCCAGCGCACGGATCCTCGCCCGACAAGATAAAGGCCGCCCAAAAGAAGAGCGCCGATCTGACCGGCACCAAGAGCTGCTACCTGCCTGCCCAGGAGAAGATCCGCGATGGAAAAGCGGTCAGCCGCAGCAACGCCGAAAGCCTGAACACGGCTGAGGGGATCGGCAAACGTCGTTGCAAGCTGCATCAGATTGGGGTCTGTAAGGACAGGATACGAAACAAACAGGATAGCCCAGCCGACAATAGGAGTAGGCATAGGGCAGTTTCCCAGTCCGCCGAAAAACATTTTGCCGAACAATATGGCGGCTGCAGCCCCGAGCATAACAATCCACCAGGGCGAAGACGCCGGCAGAAGAAAAGCCAGCAGCAACGCACTCACCACTGCTGTCAGGTCGCCGACTCTCACGGGTCTTTTCATGATCCTGCTCGCCATAGCCTCAACGGCGACGGCCGTAAGAACAGACACGGCCATGACGCGCGCCGCAGAAATCCCCCATGTGTACACGGCCATGAAAGCCGCGGGAGCAAGGGCTATAAGATAATCTAAGCTGCGCTTGAACACGGTTTGCCCGCAATGCCAGTATGGCGGGGCGCTCATGGCAAGCAAGACTTGGGAAGAACTGTTCTTCATGGGCGAACCTCCGCATGTTCAGCAGGCATCTCTGTATACACGCCAGAAGAAGAAAGCAGCTTCAGGCCAAGCCTTCTCTTGGCAAGACGTATGTATTGAAGCACTGGACGGCGGGCTATGCACACATAACCGCAAAGCCCGCATTCCAGACAGCTTGTTATGTATTCTTCATAGCAGCGGTCATGCAGGCCGAATTCTGCATAGCGGCTCAGCATGTCGGGACGCAAGCGGGCAGGGCATATTGCCGTGCATGCGCCGCACTCAATGCAGGGGCCATGCCCCTCCATGGGGGTGATGGTGCCCTGCTCAACTATAAACAGCCCCACGGCGCCTTTTGTAATGCTGCGGTCATACCGGTCCAGGCTTTCGCCCCTGAGCGGCCCCCCTCGCACGACAGTATCGCCAGCTTTAAGCTCAATGCCGGAGAAATCCAGCAGGTCTTCAACGGTGCTGCCATCCCGTACAATAAAATTGCCGTTGTTTTTCAGCGTGCCTATAGTGATCACGGTATCGATCAGCGGCAGCTTTGTGCGTGTGACATGCCCGAGGCTCCATATATTATGCAGTCCGACGATGCCAACGCCTTCCGGACGTTCCTTTCCTGTAACCGCCTTTATGACCAGAGCATTGACGCTTGACGGATACTGCTTTGGCACATATGCGACCTCTATATTGGGATAGTCAAACTGCATGCCCTTGGGAATGGCAAGAATGATTCTTTTTGCGGGGGAAAGCCTGCGAAGCATCTCCATGCCAAGCAAAAACTTGCGCGGATGCGAATTGATCATCGGTTCAGCCCAGGTCACGCCCGGATCCGGATTCAGACCGTTGACAATAAGGGTTTCGCATTCCTGCCCCAGCGATTTGGTATTGAGCCCCATTTTTTTCAGTATGGGCCTGAGCTCCTCACCGCGTGCATCAAGAGCACGTATGTCTGTCTTTTCCACCGCCTCGGCTTTCGCACGAAGTTCATCGTCCGGTTCAACAGCCGTAATGAAGACGCTTCGCTCAGTAATGTCGGTTATTTCGCCATAGACTGGCGAATAGAGGTCGCCCTTGCCAGGATCGGGATGCGTCCCAAGATACATGTAAGGGAATACCTTTGCCTTTTTTTTGATATCCGCTCCAAGAGTGAACCCCTCGCGATTAAGCCGCACGCTCTGAGGATCAGGCGCCTGAATAAAACGCCTCATCTTTCCCGACATAAGGGTAAAACGCGGATCTTTCAGCATGGTGAACAATTTTTTCATTTTGCTACGCGCCCTCTCCCGGCATGGCCGTCCGGCGCGTCCTCCCGTTATTTCTTTGCTGTTATGCCAGTGCGCACATCATTTCATATGGCACTTGGAGCAGTCTTCCTTGGTATAGGGACCGGAGCCAACTTTTTCGTGGCAGCCCATGCAAAGCTTATGCAAAGCCTGCATGGAACCGGGAACGAGCTTTTGAGCTGATTCCACGTTTTTATGGCAGCTGGAGCAGCTGACAAACACTGCATCTGCATGCATGCGCGGAGCATTGGCTGCCAGACGCTTGCCGGCATGGCAATTATCGCATCCGCTCTGCTTTTCGGCAAACCACTGCCGGTGGCAGGTTGCGCATTTATTATGCACGGCATCGGCAAGGCCAGGCCTGCCCAAAGTCTTGACTCCTTCCGTGGACGGAGGTGTGCCTTCTTTATGGCACGAAGCGCAGGACTGCTGACTTGATTCATGATGGCACGCTTCACAGCCGAATTTATCACCATGAAGCTTATGCCCCCAGTCATTGCCTGCAACTTTATAGTCGGCATGGCAAAGAGCGCAGTTTCTTTCTTCGTTTCTGTAATGATGGCAAACGGCGCAGGCTGTATCGGGATAACTGGACGCATGATCTGCCCTGAAAGCATCGTCAAAAACAACTCCATGGCAGGAGCTGCACTTCATGGGTTGCGCTGAAACGCTGAGTTCGTGATGGCAGACAATGCAGTCTGTTCCGGCTGACGCATGCTTTTCATGCTCAAAGACAACCGGACCGCCGCTGTTCTGAAGCAGTGATTTCTGCGGCTGCTGGCTGCCTGTCTTTTCCCATGGCAACATATAGCCTGCCAGGGCAATGACTGCCAGAACCGCCAGCAAACAAGTATAAATTAGGCGTTTCCTGGACACGGATTCCCTCGATGGTGCGGAGTTGAAGGCGAGCTCCATGTCCCGTGCGGCATGGACATTCGCCCGGTTAGAATGAACGCCGGACATACAGAAATATCCATGATGGAAAAATCTGCCAATCCTTTGCCCATTCGCCTTTCCTACCGCCGGGTTCAGCAAGGCCCAAACAACCGGCGGCCTGGCAGAAATACCTTTTAAGGCATTTCTGCCAGTTTTTATAAGCTACCTCTCCGCAAAAAATATGTCCAGAAAAAATCGGCTTGTCATATTTAATACAAGCCTGATTTTATAAGCATAACACGCGTCAGCATGACACCGTTCCATCGGTCATGGCATGAGAACAACTTCACACAATGCAACGCAGCAGTACCAGGACGGCAATGGCCTGCAGTGCGGCCGCAGCATCATCGAGCATAACGCCCCAGCCGTTATGCCAGCGCTTATCAGTGTCAAACCACCGCGCAGGCGGGATTTTAATGATATCAAACAAGCGGAAAGCCGCAAACGCCGCAAACTGCCATTGCCATGAGTCAGGCACAAACAAAAGAACCATCCAGACGGCAAAAACCTCGTCAATGACCATGGAGGAATGATCATGCACGCCTATATCCGTGCCCGTAATTTCGCATGCCCTCGCTCCGGCGTAAAAACATGCGGATATAAGCACTGCCCAGCCCCACCAGGGAATGAAGCTATCAAGCGCCATATATACAAGAAGGGCTGCCAGGCTGCCCCATGTGCCCGACGCCGGCCTTAACACGCCGGCCCCGAAAAACGTGGCCAGCATGTGAGGAAACGAAGAAAAGGCAAAGGACAATGTCATGGGATTTTTGCGCGAGGGACTTTTTGAGGAATATTTTTCAAGCATAACGGGCTCCTGTAATTCGCTGCTATTTTTCCGTTGCCAGCGGTGAAAACGATGCATTGCCACGTTTCAGCCTGTTGCGGAAAAACTCCATAAGCGGCAGAACGTTCCAATGCTCTGCGGGCATTACCGTGGCAGGACCCGCCGCCCTGGCAAAAATTCTGTCGCCTGATATGAAGTCAGCCTCTATCCTGAAGTCAACTTCACATTGTTCCGGCATGAAACCGCTGTATTGATATCCATCCAGCTGCATCGTGCCCTCTTTTCTGAGTAGCTCTGCCAGAAGAGCGAAGTCTTCTTGTGATGCGCTTACTTCCGCACGCACTGCTGTACCGGATGCATCTCTGAACACAACCCGTATGCGCCCTTCGCTGTTTTCTTCCATACCGTAGTAAAACAGTTCAAATTTATAGGCTCCATCGGCGAAACTACCGCCGTCAATCCCTGAACTATACGGCGCTTCCGCCACGAATGCACGAAGTGGACCTGAAAAATCCTTCTTGTGGACCAGGCCGAATCTATACTTTTCTGAAATGCTCATCATAAAATCTATGAACCATATTTCGCTCCAGTACCTGTAAGGCATGACCGCATAACCTCCTTCTGCACCGGCAGCAATGGTTTCACCGGAAGCATAGAGAACCTTCAGGTCAAACCCATGCCCAAGCGCAGAATTCCACTTGCAGTAACCGTTCAGCCTGGCAATTTCATGCTCGTCGATCAGCCTCTGCAATTCGTCAAGCACAACAGAAGGAAGATACTCTTGCACATCAAATGTATCACGGGATCCATGACATTTTGCATTAAAAAAAGCCTGTTCGCCCATCCGTTTAATGTTCAGCGAAAAACTTCCCTGAGGAATACCCGAATATACAGGAACGAACAGTCCGCTGCGGCTGCGTACCGCCCTCGCCTCGTGGAATTCAAACCTTACGGAAAAATCCTGTATTGTTTTTGAATGAATGACGTGAGGTGCATTATAATCTGTATGGTCAGACGTACTTCCCGGTGCGGAAAAGTCACTGCTAGGCGCATAATCAGGCGTTCTGCCGGATGATGAAAACGGCATGACGCCCAGCAGAGCAGTCATCACGGTAAAAAGAAACTTTTTCACGTTATCCTCCGCCTATAGATTACCAGGCGTTTGCCAATGGTATTTTTAAGTGAAAAAAATCATGCTGTAAATGATTTCGCCATGATGAACCCTTGAACAATGCTTCTCTTGTCCGCCAATACTCAGTTCAGTGATACCACAGTTTTCTTTCCATGAACTTGCTTTAACTATTAAGGAAAGGCCATCCGGCACGAGAACAGCCTTTCCTTCTATTGCTAAAAAAATATTTCGTATCAATAAAATTTATCAATGATGATGCCCGCATCCTCCACGGCAAAGGTCAACAGAACCAAATTCAGGCAGTTTGCCATCGATATACGCCTTAAAAACATCTTCCACTGTAGCATAGCCAGATGCATACAGAACTTTGAGCCCCATCTCTTTCATGGCCATGAGCGGATTCATACCCATACCGCCTGCTATAAGAACCTTTACGCCAATAGATACGAGCTCCCTTACCGGCACTATGCAGCCGCCATGCTCATGTCCCCTGTTTGGCTCAACGGCAATATCAAGAAGATTTCCATCCTGTACAAGCGCAACAGTATACAAATCGCAGTGTCCAAAATGGGCGCTTGGGCTTGCCTGCAATCCTCCAGGCGCATTGGATGGCACTGCAACAAGAACAGACTCTGACATACTTACACCTCCCTGGATAGGTTATTGTTCAGAACCACATTCAAATGATCCACTTTGTTTGTCCTCATGCTGGCCAATGCTATACGTGCCCCCCTCAACGCACAGCGCCTGTCCAAAAATCAAAGCTCCAGCAACGACCTGATGGGCTTTGCGCAGTATGCGGCCGAACGTATGCCTGGAAACGCCCATTTTCTTCGCCGATTCATCCATGCCAAGTCCTTCCCAATCGGCTAG
>JAGAZG010000145.1 GCA_017940105.1 Mailhella sp.
AAGGAAGCCGACCTCTTGCAGCGCATGACCAACCCCTACTGCGCGAACCGCCAGGCGATCTTTAAGCTGCAGCTCGATATGCTCAACGCCCCTACGCAGGACATGGAAGAGTATTTCCAGAATCAAAGCAAAGAGATGCTGAAGCACATCGGAGATGAGTTCGAAAAGGACTGGGACGTGAGCAGCGAGGACTACATGAAGCGCTTCGAGGATACCATACGCCAAAATCCGCAGATGTTCCCCCTGCTCTCAAAATACTACCATTGATCTACACCCCTCAGTATGAGCATGTGAAGGTATTTTACTGGTAATAGTGCCAGGAGTCTCTAAAGCAAAAGCTCCGTGCTGCTTGGCAATAGTGATGAAATGAACTGGAGCATTATGCTTGCATAACATCACAAATTGATATGGATATCCGTTTACGGTAGGTGTTTTTTCGTTCCTTCGGCGAAAAGATTACCGATCCCGCCTTGCTCAAGCAGGCCGTCGCTTCGCTCAGCGCCCGCGCCGCCGAACGCATGCTTCTTGCAACACTTGCGTCCCCATCCGGGGCCGGCGTTACTGATGGCAATGGCAATGGTTTTCATGGACCTAAAGCAAAGGCTGACATAACCACCGTGGCGCAGGCGCTTGCCGCCCGGGATGACACACCTGTTATTCTCACCGGCAGCATTATGCGACGGTCACCAGGCGATCACGAACACTATGTTTTCCGCGATGCAACCGGTGAAATCATAGTGGATATAGACGACAAGCTATTCGCGGGGCGCACTGTCACGCCCAAAATGACTATTCGCATTTTTGGAAAAATCGACAAGGATGCCTCTGAGCCGACAGAAATTGACGTGAAGTCCTTCGACGTTCAATGAGGCGTGAAAAATGACTTTGCAATAGCAACATTTGATAGGTACTTGAACGGCATGAAATCAATACCAATCGTGCTTTTCCCTTCTTTCCAGAGCCCCAATGGCTTTCATGTCGGCTGGCGTCAGTTCAAAATCGAATATGTCCATGTTCTCGGCCTGGTGCATGGGGTTACTTGAGCCAGGTATGACGATTACGCCGTTCTGAACGTTCCATTTGATCATGATTTGTGCCACTGATTTGCCATGCCTTACTGCAATTTCAGTAAGAACGGGATCTGAGAACAGTTCCTTTTGGTGACCGCGCCCGCCAAGCGGGTACCATGCCTGGACGGCTATGCCTTGTTTCTGAATGAACTGAACGACATCCCTGTCCTGATAGTATGGATGTATTTCATTTTGGACAAGCACGGGCTTGATGCGGACCTTGGAAAGGAATGCCGTCAGTTCCTCTATATAAAAGCAGGAAAGGCCAAGCGCTCGGATACGTCCGCTGTCAACATACTTTTCCATTGCCCTGTATGCCTCAATGTCATTGGAGCCCGGATGATGAAGAAGCATGATGTCGCACCAGCCAATATCCAACTTGGCAAGACCTTCTTCGATAGCCTGTACTGGATTGCCGTATTGATTGGGGTAAAGCTTAGTGACAACGGTAATTTCTTCCCTTGCTGCTATGCCATCGGCAACCGCCTTGCGAACAGCCGCCCCAACCTCTTGCTCATTACCGTATGCATGGGCCGTATCAATCAGCCTGTAGCCGTTTTTCAAGGCATTGTAGACTGATTCTATGCATATTTTTCCTTTGAGGCTGTATGTACCAAGACCGACCATGGGGACTTTCCTGCCATTGTTGAGCATGAGCATAGGCACATCCGAATTCTTTGAATTTATTGCGGCAAGTACAGAAGCACAATGAAATTCTATACCCGCCCCTGCAACAGCCCCAAGGGTTATTGCAAGAAACCGTCGTCTCTGCATGGTATGATCCCCTCTGTCATGAAAAAACATTTAGAGACCACATGACGTGATCATACAACTGACACACTCGTTTGAACTGCCCTTGTGTCTATGAAGAGGAATGCAATAAGTATGTTGCGCAAAAATCAGGTCGTTAAACGTTTTTTTCTTATCTGTGCTGCTTAGCACTGCTACACAGCATCACACCCACTGCAATCCATGCCCAATCGTCCTGAGCACGCCGATAACTTCGTCGGCGCTCCTGCAAATATCGACAACGCTGCCCTGAATCATGGCGTTCACAAGCCCGTCCTCTCCGCTGTCGCTGCAAATGCGGAAGTCCGTGCGTATACCGACAATGGGTATGCCCTTGGCGTAGGCAAAGCCTATCTCCCACGCCGTGCCGTCATCGACCTGCGCTCCGTCCAGCAGCGCCACGACTGCATCGCAGGCAATCATGGCCTGACTGTCAATCTCCATTATCTTTGTGGCGGAAAAAGCATCTTCCGGGCTGATGAGGTCGCCGGGCCACACGACCTCACATCCTTCTGCCTCCAGCCGGGCCTTGAAGCTTTTGTGCCACGTTCTTTCTGCGTCTGAGAAAAGCGGGCCTGCCTGGTATATCTTCATGACCAGTTCCTCATGCATGCGCAAGAATATCGGCTGCGTATTGATTCAGGCTCTTTCCCATGGTCATAGCCTGTGATGCAAGCCTGGCATGAACTTCAGGAATGCGGAGCGTAAACTTACCGGAAAATGGC
>JAGAZG010000015.1 GCA_017940105.1 Mailhella sp.
ATTGCCGCGACTGACCATTGCTTTGCAGCTGCTTTTTCCACCATGAAAAATCATTAATAAAGTCGCGGGCATGTGCAAGAACATCATTTTCTGACGCTTTTTGAAGAGGAAAGCTGTGGTGGAGTTCAAGAATATTCTGCTCTGATATGCTCACAACGGATGTTCTGGATCTGAGCACGCCTGCAGCAAGCGCGGCTATCCTCTCAAGTTCCGCACTGCCCTGAGGCGAGGTGGCATCCGGAGCTTCAGCAAGCCTGGCGAGAAACACTCCCGTTTTCCCGTCAGGCGAAAGCAACGTGAAATCCAGATCTCCTTCAAGAGAAAAAGAAAAGTTGCCCTCAGAGTCTGGCTGGGGCTTCTTCCAGCCTGCTGCATTGGCTATTGCTTGAGCGGTATGTTCCAGAAAAGCGTTCATGGCAGACCTTTTTTACATGTTTTAATCATCAGGCATGCATACCAAAGTTACGGCATTTCCCCAAAGTACGCTTTTGTTTTGGAGCTGTCAAAAGCATGAGCTTTAATACAGTTTTTTTAACAAATCCCGTGTCATGGTGCAAGCCGTTCTTTTTTGCAGGGTCATTCAATATGGCTGTTCATACCATGGTCACTCCGGCAAGGCAATCAATGGTAGTACTTGGAGAGCAGGGGAAACATTTGCGGGTTGTTGCGCACGACATTTTCGAAACGGGTCATGTAGTCGTCGCTGCTTACATCCCAGTCGTCTGCAAAAACCTGGGCGATGGCTTTCTGCAGTGATTTTTTCTCCTCCGTAAAGTAATCCGCAATTTGCTGAGTAGGAGCATCTTCGATGTTATTCGTTAACTGGAAAATAGTCTGGTAATTAGCGCAGAGCGGGTTGGTCAGCCTCTGGAGCAGGTTGGCCTCTGCTTTCAGCTGATCCCGTATCTTTTTGGCGGCTTCACCGGGGACCTCGCCGTTCTTGCCCTTGAGGAAGGGGAATTTATTAAGGTCGAAGTCTCCCGTCCTCCCTATGTCGAGGGAGTCCGCGGCGTTGAGCAGCATGCCCTCCACCGTCTGGCTCTTGTGGGCGTTGATGCAGTCCTTGACTTCCTGCTCGTATTCATCGCCCATGGCGTCCTGCCCGTAGGCGCTGTTCATGGCCTGGGCGGTCATGTTGGCGCTGCGCTCGTCCCACTTGTCATTGCCTTTGCCCTGCCTGCCAAGGTCGTGGCCTGAAATGCCGCAGAGCACGGCGTTCTTGTCTACCTTGATGCCCTGTTCCTCCAGTATGTTGCACATGGCGGTGGCAAAAATGAAGGTGCGGGCAATGTGGCCGCGTCCGTGCACCGAGGTGCCTATTTCAAAGGTTTTTTCATGGTTAAGGTAGCCGTCCATCACATGAACGCAAAAGTGTCTGCGGTCAGCCTGGTTCTGCGGCATGGCCTGCGGGTTCGCCGGGGTGGGCATGGGTGCGTAGGCCGGATGCTGCTCGTCCAGGCTCTGCCCGGCTTGCGGAGCTATTTGGCGAACGACGGCGCGCACAGGTTCCTGCAGCAGCGAGAGCTCGCCCTGGAAAGCCTTCGGCTCGCGGAAATGCTCGCCGGCAAGCCTGCCAACGTTGTCGGCATTCAGCTGGAGCTGCATCCTTATGAGGTTGATTCTGCCGTATCCTGATGTGTTCATCAGGTCAGTGTCGTTTTCCAATACGATGAACTGCCCGATGAAGGAGCTCATTTCCTGGCTGCCCAGGATGGCGTAGAGCTTTTTCATGGCGGCATCGTCCATGGGTGGTTCGCCGTTTTGCAGCAGGGCCAGCGACATGAAGCCGACGCGGTCCTGTTCGGTGTAAACATGATCTGGAGCGAAGTAGTCGGCATCAAAGGATTTTTTGAGCTCGACAAGATCCTGGTCCAGGGCTGTCACAGTGCCTGCAATGCGTTGCATTATCTGCGCAGCCGTCATGGGAGGATCAGATTCGGCAATTTCTTTGAACAAAGCCGCCTGTACCTTGGCGTGCTTCAGGATGGTGCGAAGTTCTGCGGGCGAACCCAGCGCCTTTGCTGCTACGACCCATTTGACTACGGCTTCCTTTTGCGCGGCGGTCATGGGCGGCTCTTCCTTGGCAATGGCTTCCAGCTCGCGCAAAAGCGCCGCCTTCTGCTCCAGGATGGGCTTGGCTGCCTTATCGAATGCATTTGTGAGCTCTATCCTAACATGGTCCGGATCTGATTTGTTCGCCGCCTTGTCCACTTCGGCTGCAAATTTGCCGCCCAGTCTTGCAAGGGCATTGCCTTCGAGCCGCAGCATGCCTTCGGGAAGTCCTGCAGTAAGCTCAGGATGGCTTTTAACATATTCACCGACTCTGTCCTCAAGGTGTTCAAGGCAGTCCTGCCTGCCGTTTTGCAGCGACTTGCGGCGGAGAATCTTCCTTGCGGCTTTTTCAAAGGATTTTTGAACGATCTGTTTTGCCGTATCGTTGCTAGGGACCGATGCATGCTTCGTGACTTCGGCGGCAAAATCTTCACGCAGCTTTTCCATATCGTTGTCATCAAGCCTGAGCTCGTCCAGGGGAAGCCCGTTGGCCAGGACTTCGGAATGATAATGTATGAGGCCTCTGACCTTTTCGTCCAGGTGGTCAAGGTATTCCTGCCTGGCTGCTTCCATCTCTGCGTGGTCGAGATGCTGCATGTTGAACTCGTTCTGCTCGTCGACGATCTTGTCCAACACGCCGTTATTGTAGTCGAATTCCATGTCGTACGTCACAAAAGTGACTTTGATGCCGGTGTCTTTTTCGTATTTGAGGGCCTTGGCTTTCAGCGCTTCCTGTTCGTCTTTGGGCACGTCGTCAAGATTGATGCGTATCTCGGCGATGTCCCGGCTGGGGATGAGCGGCCCGTGCACTTGCGCTTCGATGTACTGCACATTTTCAAGAACGAATTTTTGCGATTCGCCAGAGGCGTTGGCCTGCACGGCGCGAGCTAGGTTGTTGCCGGTCACGCTGCCCATTTGCGTGACCAGCGTTTCAAGGTTGTCGTGGGTGGCCATGGCTCCGCGCGTAGCTTCAGAATCGGCAAAGCATTCTGTAAGAAAGGCCTTGAAGGCACTGAATACATCGCTTTGCACGGCTTGCTCTTTAGGAAAATGCCTATTGATGGAATCGGAAAACTTGTCGATTCTGAAATTGCCTACATCCCGCCATGCGGGATCGGCATCGATCTTGTCTAAGTAGGCTTCGAAGTCCTTGCGTTCCTGAGAAGCTGGATCCTTAAGGGCCTGCACGAGGGTGTCCGGGATCTTTGTGCCATAGCGCAGGTGATCACCGCTGTTCACGCCGTCCAGCAGGTTGTAGAAGTTCTGCCGCCTTTCTTGGGATACATTGAGCTTCGTGCTGAAAAAGGTGTCGTTTACGGTGTATGTCGCCCTCTTGGCGACTTCCGGCTTGAGGACGATGGCGGATGCCCCGTAATCCGAATTGCTAGTGATTGCGCTGATTGGCCCCCGCTTATAGTTGATCGCGGCGTACATGGGGCGTTCGTCTGCGTTCACCTTCCTGCCCTTGAATTCGGGGAAGAGAACGTCTTCCGTGGCGGAACGCTCGTCAAGGTATCCTTGCCCCTTGGGATCGTTGCCCTGGTCGTGCAGGTGGAAGATGTTGACCATGGGGTCGTCAGGATGGTCGAAGATGGAGTTTGCGCCGCCGATGAGGTACTTGGTCTGGATATTCATGGTGACTTCGCACTTGCGCAGTGCGTCGCCCATCTCCTTGACGGTGACGCCGTCTATCCCGCGGGCACTGAGCTTAGACTGTTCGGTCACGGCGGTCTTTTCGCGCGTGGTGGCGCTTTTTGCGCCGACTTCCGTGAGCGAAACCAGGTTGGCTGCCGTTATGTCGTGCGCTTCAGCATGCCTGGCGGCTATTTGCGCGCTGCCAAATTGCTGGGTGAGGCTCCTGGGCCGAGGTGCCCCGTCATCCATTTCCTTGTCTGGCATGACGTGCTCGGTGCCATCGATGATGGCGATGTCGTCAAGCGTGTACACTACGCCGTCGACCTGGCCCTGGCCGCTTATCATCTGGTCGAGCTGCTCGTTTATGGAGCGGTTGCTGATTTCCTTGAGGATAAGGGCCTGCAGGTCAAAGAGCTGTGCGGCAGCGCGGCGCGCGTCGGTTGCCGTGGGATTTGTCTGCCCCTCACGCATGAGAGCCGTCTGTAAAAGGTCCATCTCGCCGGAGAGGAAGCTCTGGTATGCTGCGGAGAGCTCCCGGTTGGAAAGCCTTTGCACGGCGGCAGTGAAGGTCCACATGGTGTCCTGTTTCTGCGCCTGCGTGAGCTGGCCAAGCTTAGCCAGGCTGTCGGTCTGGGTCTGCATGGCCTTGAGCGTGCCGAGCAGCCCCTTTGCGTCAAGGGCGCCGGTGCGGGTGCAGAGCGTCTTGAGCACGTTTTCGGCGCCGCTGGCTATACCGGCCTTGCCGCGGACAATCTTGGTAGCTTTTTTGAATCCGGCAAAAGGAATGCTGGCAGATTTGATTTCGTCGAGCCGTATGGAGGACGACTTGCCCAGCTTTACCTTGTGCTGACCATAAACGCCTGTGGATTGGGTGATGCCGCGGGAGGCCAGCTCCTGCTGAACGAACACGTCTGCCTGTATGCCTGAAACCATTCTCTTTCTCCACTGAGTACAGTATCAACGTTGTAGTGGATTGGTTGTTGCCGCGGGAGGCCAGCTCCTACAGAACGGCAGCGTCTGTCTGCATGACTTAACCAGGCTGTCTCTTCGCGGATTGGATCAGAGTGCATCTCAGAATTATTAAGATGGAAGGCCAGAATAAAAAAGTTTTCATCCCAGCTTCTTATATAATCAGAGTAGCAAAACACGACCAAATGATGCGTAGTTATTTTGAATGATTTTAGGATTTGCTCTAACTGAAACTTCCTTTTGCTGATGAGTTTTTTGCTGAACAGCGTTTTATTGCCTGCCGGCTTATACAGGTATGGCCATGAAATCGGAAAGATTTGATGAAGCTTCTTCGTTTTCAGAGGCTGAGGGGCTGCCAAGTTGTTCTTTCCAGAACATGACCTGAGCTAGAAAAGCGTTGATGACCTTTTCAAGCATGGCGCAGTCAGCAAAATCATTGTCATGGCGCTTCCACAATACAAGCCTGTCCGGGTCGGCCTGAACGCCAAATGCGGCGCCTCCGGTTTCAGCTCCGAGCAGAGAGGCTCTGAAAAGCTTTATGAAGGACTCCTTGTCAAGATTGCCGGCATCGCCGATTTCGCAGTGAAGCAGAATGGAATTGTCATCGGCATTGGGGGTGAAGGTTATGTCGTGTTCTCCATCGAAAAGCAGGGCTATGCTGCCATCTTCGTCAAGGCCAGCGGTGCCGATTCCGATTTTTTCCGTAAATTCGCCCAAGATTTCCTCGAATTTCATATCATAATCCTTTCTTGATTAGTAGTGACTTGTAATACTTTGAGAACAGGAGGAACATTTGCGGGTTGTCCGCTCACGATCTTTTCAAAGCGGGCCATGTAGTCCTCTCCGCTTACATCCCAGCCGGCTGAAAAATTTTGAGCTATGGCATCCTCCAACTCGCCTTTCTGCTTCGTGTAGAAATCTGAGAGTTC
>JAGAZG010000146.1 GCA_017940105.1 Mailhella sp.
CCGATTGTCATTGCAGAAGGAGGTTTCCGCCGGCAGGATTCCGTACGTCACGGAATAATGGTTCTGCCATCTTCATGCACAAGAATACTGGTGCATGACAGCGCTCGCCCCTTTGCCAGCACATCGCTTGCGACACGGCTGCTGCTGAGGCTCGACAAAGAAGCAGAAGCCGCCGGAGTAATACCCGGGTTGCCAGTCACCGATACGATCAAACGCATTGACAAGGATAATTTTTGCCTTGAAACTCCTGAACGCGAGCTGCTGCGGGCAGTGCAGACGCCGCAGGTCTTCCTGAGAGAGGCATTGGAATGTGCGCATGCACGGGCCGAGCAGGAAGGCTGGACGTGCACTGACGATGCCTCCTTGCTTGAACGCTGCGGAATGCGCGTTCTTGTGGACGAAGGAGAGGAAGGCAATGTAAAAATCACCTCACCGCGGGACCTCAGCCTTCTGGAAGGGCGCAAAGCGTGCATGCCATGCTGCGGATACGGCTACGATGTGCATGCGTTCGGAGGAAACCGCCCCCTTCGCCTCGGCGGCATTCTCATAACCGGCAACTGCACGGTTTTCGCCCATTCAGACGGCGATGTGCTCCTGCATGCGCTCACAGATGCAATTCTCGGATGCTTTGCCGGCGGTGACATTGGGCGACTTTTCCCGGACAACGATCCCAGGTATGACAACATTTCATCGTCCGCCATGCTTGACCATGTCCTTGCCACGGCTTCAAATGCTGGCATTAAACTCGTGCATGTGGATCTTACCGTCATAGCCCAGCAACCGAAGCTTGCCCCCCAGGCAGAACAAATCCGCGCCAATGTGGCCCGTCTGCTGTCGCTTCCTCTTGAGCATGTGGGATTCAAGGCAACGACAGAGGAACATCTTGGATTTACCGGAGAATGCAAAGGCATAAAGGCAGTTGCCCTGGTAAGCGCCCTGTGTTCTGGCAATGCGCAGGCTGCAGCATGGTAAAATGTCGCAATGGCGGCGCACGACATGCATATTCGGTCTTATCCAAAGATTTTACGTATGCAGACACATCCACGCCGCATCGCAGCAGGCCTGCACAGGCTTTCATGCAGAACGGAAATAACGATAAGATAATGCGTGGACGGAAGACTAAAAATGCATCGACGAAATGTATATGACGCAGCCGTCATCGGCGCCGGCCCTGCCGGACTTGCCAGCGCGCTTGCAGCTTCTGACCGGGGTCTGAGCGTGGCGCTCATCGATGCGCACAGGCAGCCTGGAGCAAAGCTTTCCCTCGCCGGAGGAGGGATGGGCAACTTTACTAACAAGGTCATGGATAAAAGGCACTACGACGGCAGTGACATTTCTGATATTGCATCTGTGCTGCGCCGCTATGGATGTCAGAACGTCCTTGCCCTTCTGTCCCGGCTGAAACTGCCTTTTGAAGAGCGTGACCTTGGTCAGATATTCGGACTGCGCCCGGCCCGCTTCTTTGCCGAGCGGCTCGCCCTTTTATGTGACCGCAACGGCGTTGACTTTTACCTTGGACGCCAGGCATCAGGCATTATGCGTTTACAGGGAGCCGTGGACGGACCTCGTTTTAAGCTTGACGCCGGCAATGAAAGCATCTTCGCCCGGCAGCTTGTCTTAGCGACCGGCTCTCCTGCATGTCCGCAATCCGGTGCTTCGGGACAAATGCTCAGGCTGGCTGAGGCTTGGGGGCATGCGACCGTTCCTTTCCGTCCGGTGCTGACTCCGTTCCGCATGCAGCAGGACTGGGAGCTTGACGGTCTTTCCGGCATAAGCCTTAATGTCCGTCTCGGCCTGAAACGGGGCGAAACCATATTCCATCCCGATCCAGAAGGAGTGCGCTCCCTTCTTTTCACTCACAGGGGACTAAGCGGACCAGCAGCCCTTACCCTTTCATGCTGGTGGCAAAAAGGAGACCTGCTGGTCATAGACTTTTTGCCAGAGCTCAGGCTTCTGGAACTGCTGGATGATGCTGACAGCAGAAAACTTCTTGTCCGCACCCTTCTTTCACGCCACCTGCCATCAAGACTGGCGGAGCGCCTTTGCCCTCCAGAGCTTGCCGTTCGCAAATGCGCCGAGATAAAGAAACAGGACCGCAACCTTCTTGCAAGGGCGGTGCACAGCTTTCAAGCGGCTCCCTCCGGTACGGAAGGCTTTGCCAAGGCAGAAGCTGCAGCTGGAGGAGTCAGGCTCTCATCTCTGACAAAAGGCCTTGAAAGCAGCATAGTGCCAGGCCTCTTTTTTTGCGGCGAACTTCTTGATGCCACGGGAATCCTTGGCGGCTATAACATTCACTGGGCCCTTGCAAGCGGCAATCTTGTGGGACTAAGCCTGCAGGCTCAATAACAGCGCAAGGACCATTTGAGTCGCAGACATCATGCAACCCCATTGCAGTTTCAGTAAGCATTGCAAAACTCATTCAGTCTTTCAGTATATTATAATGAATCAGGTCACTGAAATCTGATGAAACTATAATTTTTCAAAAGACTTCAGTAACCCGACCCAACCAAATTTCAAACTTTAGTCAAATATTTTACCTAGTTATGTTAAATCACCTTTCTAAAAATGAATATAGCGCATAGTAGTAATATTTAATGCCCAAGCCAGGCTTTAATAAGGCTAAGGTCACCACCTTTAGCTGCAAGACGTGAAGCACAAGTATGTCTAAGCAATATGGGACAAATCCATTCCCGTCAGCTCAGCTTCCCGTAATCCTCGGATGAGACAGCTTCAAGCCATTCATTGCTTGTCTCTTCTCCGCTGATTTCAACGGCAAGATGAGAGAACCATGAATCGGGGGCAGCGCCATGCCAGTGCTTGACATTTGCCGGTATATTGACAACGACCCCTGGCGTCATTTCAACGGCGCTCCTGCCCCATTCCTGATAATAGCCTCTGCCGCCGACGCAAATCAGCATCTGTCCACCACCGCTTTTTGCATGGTGTATATGCCAGTTGTTTATGCATCCCGGTTCAAAAGTCACGTTGAAAATCGGCACCTGCTCCGTTGAAACAGGAGCAAGATAACTTTGGCCGGTAAAATAACGGCCATACGGATTCGGTTCGCCAACCGGGAAAAAGATCTCATTCTGATACGTTTCCTTTTCCGTTCCTGCAGGAATCTGTTCACTCCACACTTCTTTCGCCAGGCGAAAAACTGCCCATCCCTTGGGCCATCCCACATACATAGTGGCGTGGGTGATGATCGCAGCGATTTCTTCCCGTGTCACACCGTTGGCTTTGGCATTCTGAAGGTGATATGTCAGGGAAGCATCCGTAATACCGGACGCCATCAGCGAAACCACCGTAATGACACATTTCGCCTTCAGGCTTATGGCCGTATCATTCCATACCTCACCAAACAGCACGTCATCATTAAGATGTGCGAACGCCGGCGCAAAATCGCCAAGCTGATTTCTTCCTGCAGTCTGCGTGACTTTCTTTCTCATTTTCAACCTCTTTGTGTTCAGGAAATCAG
>JAGAZG010000147.1 GCA_017940105.1 Mailhella sp.
AAAAACCATCAGCCCCGGCCAGTAGTTGAAACTGCCGAAAGCCGCAACCGCATTACCGTCAGCATCATCTGCTCCCGCCGTATCATCTGCCAGCCAGCCGGTCAACAGTTCTGCCCGTGCCATGCAGACGGCTGCAAGCACCATTCCACCTGCCCATACGGTAAAAGCGGGAGAATCGCTTACAGGAATTGCCAGGCAGTACGGCTTGCCGCTCAGCGAAATCTATGCCGCAAACGGCGGAGCCGCCAAGCTGAAAAACATACAGCCAGGCCAAAAAATTAAGCTGACTTCTCCTGCGGATCAGCAGCCGCCTGTGCCGGGGGCGGCCACGAAAGCTGCAGCCAACGCCCCAGGGAAGCCGGCTGCGCAGGCAGCCGGCAATTCCGCCAGAAAAGACCTTTCCAAAGCACAGGCCCAGCAGCGTACGGGTGAAAAAATCCATGTGGTCAAGCCAGGGGAAAACCTTTGGAGCATTGCCAGGGCGTATCAGATGACGCCGTCAGCCCTGATGAAAATGAATGACCTGACTCCGGATACAAAAGTCAAGATTGGCGACAAGATCAAAGTCAGCGCAGGTAGCAAGCAAAAATAAGGAACTGTTATGGGATTTTTTTCCAGCATAAAAAAATTCTTTTCCGGCGGCAGCGTATCTGAACAGCCCAAAACACCTTCATTGCCTCATGAAAACCAGGAGCAAAAGGAAGGTGTTCCGCACACACTGCCAGACGGGCAGGCTGATGACAGCGAGCAGGCCCTGACACTGGCCCTCCAGCAGGCAGAGCCAAAGCTCTCTGCCTGGCTTCACATCATTCTTGACGGCATAAAAGAAGCAGACGGAACTTTCTGGAGTCGCCTTTCGTTTCTCCTGCGTGCGTTACAGACTCCAGAAGAAGAAGCTCACCGCTTTACTGAAGAATTCCGGTCCTGGCTGGACGCAATGGACTACAGGCAGATTGAAGACTTTCGTTCAGAGCTTCAGTACCGCCTTGCCCTGGCCCTGGATATGGAAGATGAGGAAGATGAGCGCGACCGGCTTTTTGCCAAGCTCCAGAACGGTCTAGCCCGTACGCGGAGCCGCCTGGGTCAGGGGCTTGAAGCACTGTTTTCGGGGCATGCCGATCTGGACCAGGCTTTCTGGGACGAAATGGAGGAACTGTTCATTATGTCAGACATGGGGGCAGAGCCATCAATCGCTCTGGTAGCAAGCCTTAAGGAACGCGCGCGCCAGGAAGGAATACGCACGCCAGATACCCTCATGCCGCTTCTTGAACAGGAAATCGAAGCAATTTTCAGGCAGCCGCGCAGGATAACCTGCATGGAACCTCCGGAAGTGCTGCTCATGGTGGGGGTGAACGGCGTGGGCAAAACCACGACCATAGCAAAACTTGCCTACCGTGAACGCATGCAGGGCAAAAAAGTGCTTATAGCCGCCGCCGACACCTTCAGGGCTGCCGCTGTCGAGCAGCTGGAAGTCTGGGCAAAGCGCATCGGAGCGGACTTTCACTCCAAAGGAATGGGAGCCGATCCTGCCGCCGTAGCCTATGAAGCCATGGATATGGCAATGAAAGGCGGCTACGACGTGCTTTTCATCGATACCGCGGGACGGCTGCACACAAAGTCAAACCTGATGGATGAACTGCACAAGATACGCATGGTTGTAAGCCGAAAAATGCCTGCCGCGCCGCACCGCACCATTCTGGTCATTGATGCCACTACAGGGCAGAACGCCCTGCAGCAGACCAAAATGTTTAAAGAAAGCAGCGGCGTGAACGAAATCATTCTTACAAAACTTGACGGAACGGCAAAGGGCGGCGTTGCCCTTGCCGTGGCGAGTCAGTTTGCAGTGCCCATCACCTTCATCGGTCTTGGCGAAAAAATGGAGGATCTTCGCCCATTTGATCCACACTCCTTTGCTCGCGCCCTTCTCGGCAAAGATTAACCCATGGATGCTGGCGGCAATCAGGAAAGCGCTTCCGTTTACAAAACCCTTTACGATAACGTTCCGGGTTTTGCCTGGAGGGCGCGCATCCTTGGACAGGCTCCATGGGGCGGCTACAGACTGAGCCTTGAAGTCGTCAGCAATGGCTGCTTATCGATTTTTGGCATTCCACCGGAAAAAATGCTCGGTGCAAATACCATTGAGCAATGCGCGCATCCGGATGATCTGGAATACATCAAGCAGAAAACGAGCGAAGCCATACAATCGCATGTATCCGTCGTTTTTTGCTACCGCATTCTCTCTGCGGACAGGCATACCATTAAATGGATTCGCGAAGAGGCCAGGTGCGCCTATTCAAGAGAAGACACGCCTCTCTACCTTGAGGGGCATATCATTGACGTCACACTGGAAAAGCAACAGGAATTCCTGCTTAAGCAGGAAAACAAAAGGCTGGAAAACCTTGCCGGGAAAAACGACGGCAGGCTGGGCGGACTCATTGGCAAGAGCCACGGCATGCGTGTTTTGTTCAACAGGATCAGGCTTGCGGCAAGCAGTGATGCCTCTGTCATATTTTACGGAGAAACGGGATCAGGCAAAGATCTTGCCGCACGCACACTGCATGCTTTAAGCGGCAAAAAAGGTGCGTTCATCCCAGTTAACTGCGGCGCCATTCCTGAATCCTTGATGGAGAGCGAATTTTTCGGGCATGTAAAAGGAGCCTTCTCCGGAGCTGTTTCCAATCATGAGGGCTTCATTTCCGCAGCTGACGGCGGCACGCTTTTTCTGGATGAAATTGGCGAATTGCCTCTGCATCTGCAGGTTAAGCTGCTGCGCGTCCTTGAAAACAAAATGTATACGCCCGTAGGCTCCAGCAAAGCAAAAACGTCTGATTTCAGACTGGTCTGCGCTACCAACAAGAACCTGAGGGAACTCGTTGAAATTGGCAAGATGAGATCTGATTTTTATTATCGGGTACATGTGATTTCCATTAATATCCCACCGCTTCGTGAACGAAAAGAAGACATCCCTCAGCTTATCCATAATTATTTTGCCAGGCATGGTGTTCACCATGTGCTCTCTCCTTTGACCAATAAGCGCATCATGGAATATTCATGGCCAGGAAATATTCGGGAATTATTCAATTTTCTCGACAGGTGTCTGGTTTTTGACGACGAGCTGGCCAATCCTGCAGAGCATTACGGGGCAGAACCTATTACGGCTTTTTCCGGTGCTGTGACACTGGCCGATGCTGCAGCTTCAGCTGAAAAAGCTGCCATTGCACAGGCTCTTCAAAAATGCGGAGGCAGGCTGGATCAAAGCGCGGAGCTTTTAAAAACATCTCTGAGCACATTAAAACGAAAAATTCGCCAATATGGCTTAACGCGCAGATAAGCGTCATCTGGCAATTCAAGGCATCCTATAGTCGACCTGCGATATACGACAATATTGTCGTATTTTTTTATTTTTTCAGCACTTATTTCCATATATTTCCAATAGCTATGTAAAACAGCTCAAAATTGATCTTTAAGTTCAATTATGGACTTTTTTTCTTATCCAGAAATTAAAACTGGCAGCCAGCAGTTTCATGCTTTCAAAGAAAAAAAAACATTGTAACCATCTGATTTATAATTAAATATAAAAAATTTTAAAATAACGTCATGCTCCTTACGATTTTGGCACGCTTTTTGCTTTACTGATTACATCTCTCTTCTCTTTCTCCGCGGCGGTAAAACGCTTCCATTCGCCGCGGAGAAATAAAAACAAGAAGGTATCAGTAATGCCCAAAAATGCAATCGTCATGATGTTTGACAGCCTGCAGTTCAACTACCTTGGCTGCTACGGCAATTCCTGGATCAAAACGCCAAATATGGACAGACTGGCCAGAGAAGGCGTTCTTTTTGAAAACTGCTATACCGAAGGCCTTCCCACAGTGCCTTGCCGTAGGGCCATGCTGACTGGCCGCTACACACTGCCATTTGCCGGCTGGGTCGGACTCTCTACAGAAGACACAACAATTGCCGATCTTTGCTGGGGACGCCCCATTGACGCAGCCTTGATTTTTGACTGCCCGAATTTCAGGTTGCCAAAATTCGGCTATACAAGAGGCTTTGACAAAGTCTGGTTCACCCATGGTCATGAAGGCGATTATTTTTATGATTTTGACGAGCTGATTCATCTCGACCCCAAAGA
>JAGAZG010000148.1 GCA_017940105.1 Mailhella sp.
AAACGCCGCACTGGCCCGCAATGCGCACTTCCAGAATAAGGCTGTGCGCAATTAAAACCAGAAGACCGAATACTGTCATTTGGGCGATGGTCAGTTCAGGCAGGTGCGGGATGAGAGAAACAAGCACCATCAGTCCTGAGAATATGCTCACCAGCATGCAGGGCAGCCAGGCGAGGCTTATTTCTGCAGGCAGGCCGAGCATATCCATCATAGGGCGCATGGGCATGGACAGCCATGGAATGAGCCCGCTCACCTCAAGCAGCTTTACGACGAGCAGTATGGGGATGAGAAAACGGAAAATGCCCAAAGCCACATGGTGGCCGTTGCGCAGGCAGTCAATAACGGTATTTTTTATTTCAAAAAACATGCGAGAGGTTACGCAAAAAGCGTCGGGAGCGCCAGCTGGCAAGGCAGCGGGGCAGAAGCATGGAAGCGCACTGCCCTGCTTCACGGCATTTCTGGACGGGGTTATTTTTTATCCCTGTCGAGGTAGCCGTAACGCGCGGCAACGCCGTCGGTGCGGCCCATGATGCGGTTTACGACTTCATCGACCGTATCGGGTGTGACAACGCCGAGATCCCGTACAAGATAGTATTCCATGGAGCCTTCTGACACGGCAAATGTCCAGACAACCGTATAAACGGATCCGACTCCCGGCCGGGAAGGAAATTCAGAAGCTGTGGACAGCAGGAGACGGAATTTGGCTTCACGTTCAGGGGCGGAAGGATTGTTCTGGTTGAGAGTGTTTTGCAGACGTGTGAACAGTGCAGAGCCAATGCTGTCGCTGCCTTCAAATTCCACGACTACAGGCGTGCGGCGTTCCTTTCGCGTTACGGCATCATCAGCAAAAGCCGGAACAGCGCAGGTCATTGAAACGATCAAGGCGGTTAAGGCGGCAAAACGTGCTTTCATGAAAATCTCCTTTGCTTACGCCGGAAAGACGGGATGAAGCTGGTTAGAAATTTTGTTCGAGCGGTGGCCAGACAAGCGCGCATTCTGGTGCAGGGGCAGGCAAAGCCGTACTCGGTGCAAGAAGCACGCGGCGGCCTTCTATGCTCAGCCGGTCTTCTGCCAGCCATTGCAGAGCCTGCACGTAAGTGCGGTATTCCAAAACGTGTATGCGTTCTAAAAGCTGATCTTCGCTTTCATCCTGCAGGACGGGCAGAGCTGCCTGTATGATGATGGGACCGCCGTCCATGACGGGATCAACAAAGTGCACGGTGCATCCGCTGATTTTTGCTCCGTAGTTCCATGCATCTCTTACCCCTCGTGAACCAGGAAAGGCGGGAAGCAGCGCAGGATGAATGTTCAGAACACGGTTGGGAAAGGTCCTGAGAAACAATGGCGTCACCAGGCGCATGTACCCTGCAAGGGCGATGGTGTCGGCTCCAGCTGCAAGCAGTTCCTCCACGGCTTGCCTGTCATAGCTTTCCCGGTCGGCAAAGGCGTTATGGTCGAGGCACAGAGACTTGATGCCGTGTTTCCTGGCCCTTTCAAGCACCATTGCACCGGGACGGTTGGCAATGACGATTCGTATGTCCGCGTTGAGGCGACCGGAGTCGGCTGCGTCAATGATGGCCTGCGCGTTGGTGCCTCTGCCTGACGCCAATATGCCGAGCCTGAGCGTCATTCTTTTGCCCCTGATCCGGAAAAGGCTGTGCATACGGCGTCGGCCAGAGCCGGAATGGTGAACTCCTCAGGCAGAATATCGGGATCAAAGCCCATGCTGCGAAGCGTTTGCGCCGTAACGGGGCCAATTGCGGCGAGCTTTACCTCGGGATGCTTGCGCATGATTTCTGATCCGATGGCGCCAAAAAAATTTCGTACTGTGGAAGAGGAGCCGAACGTTACGCAGTCTATGCCGCCGTGCTCAAGCTCTTCAAGTATCATTTCTTTACCTTCGGCGGACGGAATAGTGTCGTAAACGGCGATTATGTCAACCGAGGCTCCTGCCTTGCGCAAGGTTTCTGGCAGAACGTCTCGTGCCTGGCTGGCCCGCGGCAGAAGAACTCGCTTTCCTTCCATGCCCAGAGTACATAATCCTTCCGCTATGCTTTCGGCAACGTATGATTCCGGCACAAAGTCGGGGAGTATTCCCATGAGTCGCACTGCCTGTGCGGTTGCCGGGCCTATGGCTGCAATTTGCACGCCGGCAAGGCACCGTGCGTCAAGCCCCAGTTTTTCCATTCGTTCGTGAAAAAAACGAACGCCGTTTGCTGAAGTGAATATGATCCACTGATACTCCGAAAGCCCTGCAATGGCATGGTCAAGTTCAGAAAACTCATTTGCTGGCTGTATGCGTATGACAGGAAATTGAATTACCTTCGCACCCCGCTCGGCAAACAAGGCTGCGCTGCTGCTGGCTTGCTCTCTGGCTCTGGTAACGACAATGGTGCGCCCGAAAAGCGGCTTTTTTTCAAACCAGCCCAGTTTGTCCCTCATAGAGGCTACTTCGCCGACAACGATGATGGAAGGATTGGCATAGCCTTCCCGGGCAGCGGCTGAGGGCAGGTCTTCAAGCGTTGTCGTCAGCGAGCGCTGCCTTAGCGTCGTGCCCCAGTTTACTAAAGCTGCCGGGGTGCCTTTCGGCATGCCTGCCGCCAGAAGTCTGGATGTGATTTCAGGCAGGTTTTTCATGCCCATCAATATGACCAGAGTGGATCCGCTGCGTGCAAGAGCGTTCCAGTCGTGGGCGGAATCCGCTTTGGAAGGATCTTCATGACCGGTGATTATGGTCAGAGAAGAAGAACACGCCCTATGCGTGAGTGGTATGCCTGCATATGCCGGGGCGGCGATGGCGCTTGTGACTCCGGGCACGACTTCAAAGGGAATGCCGGATTCGTAAAGTTCCATTGCTTCTTCGCCGCCGCGACCAAAAATATAAGGGTCGCCCCCCTTCAGGCGGGCGACAACCTTGCCTTCCTGCGCCTTGCGTACGAGAAGCCTGTTGATATCACCCTGCGTCATGGCGTGGTTGCCCGCTATCTTGCCCACATAGATGCGTTCCGCATCAGGCCGGGCATGGACGAGCAGATCGTCTGCGGCAAGATAGTCGTAGACGATGACGTCGGCTTTGCCGAGAATATCCCTGCCTTTACAGGTAAGCAGTCCAGGATCTCCTGGGCCGGCTCCAATGAGGTAAACGTACATCCTTCCTCCAGCGCTTGATTTCTGCGCTAGTGTACTGGCAAACGCAAAAGTGGGCAAGTCCTTGCATGGAGCCTGGCATACCCTCTGCCGGTTGAAATGCAAAAGTTGTCAGCAGAACGCACTTGTATTTTTTACATTTTAATTTTACATATACCCAGCTTTATGTATCTGTGCGCGTTGTTGCCGCCCGTAATTTCCGATTTGCCGCGGATAAACGGGAAAACGCCGCGGGTTTTTGTTTTGGGAATTCGGCAGGGGAGACCCCGCCGGGATGCACGTTGGCGAAGTATACGACAGGAGACAACCATGAGCATCTTATTTTATTGTCTGGGCTATGTGGCCGTGATCGCCTTTGTGGCCGTCGCGCTGATGAAGATCACCGGCTACCTGAAAAAACCGCAGCATCTGCGCTGGGAACTTTATCCCGTCCCGCACGAAGCGCCTGAACGCGCCAAATATGGCGGCAGCTATCTTGAAGAAGTCGGCTGGTGGCAGAAAAAGCATAAGTCCTGCCAGATTGGCGCCCTGATCTTCTTTTTAGTGGAAGCCCTCACGCTTAAAGCATCGTGGGAACACAACCGTCCTCTGTGGGTGCGCACCTATCCTTTTCATATCGGCCTGTACCTGCTCATGGGTGCTCTTCTTCTGACGGTGCTTTCAGCGCTCTGCAGGGGATGCGAGGGCTGGGAGTGCTTCTTTACCATAGTTACGGCTATTTGCGATGTGATTGGCTTTGCCGGCATTCTTTTTGGTTCGGTGGGCCTTATTCAGCGTCGTCTCTGCGACAAGGGCCTGCGCAAGTATACTACGCCGGAGCATTTCTTTAATCTTGGCCTTTTCGCTCTGTTTTCTTTCATTGGGCTCACGCTGTGCCTCTGGTATGGCATGATCCCCTTTGCGCAGATGGGCAATGACTTTGTCCACGGGATGTTCACCTTTGAAGAGATGGAATTTGTTTCTCCTCTCTATATCGTTTACCTGCTGATCGGCTTCTTCATGTTTTTCTGGATTCCTTTCAGCTTCCTCGGTCACTTTTTCATGAAGTTCTTCACCTGGCATGACATCCGCTGGGGAGACACCCCGTATGCCTGGTATTCCGACAAAAAGCGCCAGCAGCTGGCCAACAACCTCAACTTCCCCGTAAGCTGGCGCGCCCCGCATGTGCAGGGCGACGGCAAGAAGACCTGGGCTGAAGTTGCCACCTCTGACCCCGAAAGCAAGGACTAAGGAGGCCGACCATGAAAACAGGACAGGAACTTGTTCTTAAAGATATCTCCACCGAAGAAGGGATGCTCACCACTGTTGATGTGAACACCCTTCGCCCATTGCCTGTCGAATATGACACGAGGCATTGGAAAGTCATCACCGAAGACCAGAAACAGCAGTTTTGCTGCCTGCTTGACGACGTAAACGCGCTGCTCATACCTGTTCCACAGTCCAAGGAAGAAGAGGACGAAATTGTCAGCCGTTTTCTTAAAGCTGTCGAAAAGCTGTTTACG
>JAGAZG010000149.1 GCA_017940105.1 Mailhella sp.
CAGCAGCAGTAGTCGAATTCTATGCCCTGCCCGATGCGGTTTGGGCCTCCGCCGAGAATGATGACTTTCTTTTTGTCATGTATTTCCAGTTCCCTTCCCATTTCGTATGTGGAATAGAAATAGGGGGTATAGGCTTCAAATTCTGCCGCGCAGGTGTCCACAAGGTAATAGACTGGCTGGGTCCCGGTGGCGCGCCTCAGGTCGGCAACGTCAGATTCCGGACGCTTCCACATTTCTGCAAGCTGGCGGTCAGAAAATCCGTATTCCTTGGCGCGGCGCAGCAGGCGCACGAGCTCGGGGTTGTCCGGAGTCATGGAATTGCCCAGGGCAAAGTCCCGCAGGCTTGCCTCCATGTTCACGATGTCGCGTATCTGCCGCAGGAACCAGCGGTCAATCAGGGTGATTTCGTGGATTTCGTCCACGCTCATGCCTGCGAGCAGGGCATGGCGCAGGGCAAAAATGCGCTTTGAGTTTGGAACCCGCAGTTTCGCCATGATTTCATCCATGGGGGGCAGAGGGCTGCGAAAGCGGCTGCCAAGGCCTGGCGCGCCGATTTCAAGGGATCGCAGCCCTTTTTGCAGGGCTTCCTTGAACGTGCGCCCTATGGCCATGCATTCGCCTACGCTTTTCATGGAAGTGGTGAGTTCGTCTTTTGCCCCGGCAAATTTTTCAAAGGTGAAGCGGGGTATTTTGACCACGCAGTAATCTATGGCCGGTTCAAAGCTCGCCATGGTTTCGCGCGTGATGTCGTTGGGGATTTCGTCCAGGGTATAGCCAACGGCCAGCTTGGCGGCAATTTTAGCGATGGGAAAGCCGGTCGCTTTTGAAGCAAGCGCAGACGAACGGGAAACGCGGGGGTTCATCTCTATGACGACAAGTTCCCCGTTGGCTGGGTTCAGGCCGAACTGGACGTTCGACCCGCCGGTTTCCACGCCAATTTCACGCATGATGGCAAAGGAAGCATCGCGGATTTTCTGATATTCCACATCGGTGAGTGTCTGCACCGGTGCGACAGTTATCGAGTCTCCGGTATGCACGCCCATGGGATCGAGATTTTCTATGGAGCAGACGATCACGCAGTTGTCCTTGCGGTCGCGCATGACCTCCATTTCTATTTCTTTCCAGCCAAGCACGGACTGTTCTATGAGCACTTCGCTGGTCATGCTGGCATCCAGTCCGCCTGCGGCAATTTCTTCGAGATCTTCCTGGTTGTAGGCAACGCCGCCGCCTGAACCTCCAAGAGTGAAAGCCGGCCTGATGATCAGCGGGAAGGGCATGTCTGAAGCAATGCGGCGCACGTCTTCCATGCTGCGGGCTATTTCGCTTCGGGGCACCTTGATGCCTATGTGCTCCATGGCCTCGCGAAAGAGCTCGCGGCTTTCAGCCTTTTCAATGACTTCGGCATTGGCTCCTATGAGTTCTGCACCGCATTCCTTGAGCACGCCCATGCGGGCCAGTTCAAGGGCGGTGTTCAGTGCTGTCTGCCCTCCAAGCGTGGGCAGAATGGCATCTGGGCGTTCCTTGCGCACAATGGCGGCCACGGTTTCCGGTTCTATGGGCTCGATATAGGTGCGGTCTGCGAGTCCCGGATCCGTCATGATGGTGGCAGGGTTGGAATTGACGAGAATGACTTCGTATCCTTCTTCTTTCAGAGCTTTCACAGCCTGTGTGCCGGAATAGTCAAATTCGCATGCCTGGCCGATCACGATCGGACCGGAGCCGATGACCATGATACGCCTTATGTCTGTACGCTTGGGCATAGTCCGCTCCTGGATTGTGTTTAAACTTCTGCTTAGTTACCCGCTTATTTTGAGATAATCAAGCGCAGAGGCACGTGCCGCTGTGATGGACAGCAAAAAGCCATGGGGCTGGCCCATGGCTTTTATTTCTATTCTCTGCGCTCTGCGAGGACTGTGTGTATTTGCTTGGCGTCGGCTTCTGCAATGCTGAACAGCCATCCCGCAATTTCGAACTGCTCCCCTTTCTGGGGAACATGCCCGGCCTCAATGCTGAGATACCCGCCTATGGTATCGACTTCGTCGGATTCAAGGTGGATGCCCAGTTCTTCAAGCTCTTCAAGGTAAGCCCGGCCGGAAAGTTCGTAGCGTCCGTCTTCAAGGGGACGAATGTCTTCTTCTTTTGGGGCGTCGTGTTCGTCTTCTATGTCGCCCACGATTACCTCAAGCAAATCTTCAATGGTGGCAAGGCCGGACGTTCCGCCGTATTCGTCTACAACGATGGCAAGATGGTTTTTTCGGCTGCGGAATTCCTGAAGCAGTTCGCTGGCGATTTTAGTTTCGGGCACAAAGAAAGGTTCGCTCATGATGCCGTCCACAGGATCGCGCTGGTGTTCCGGCAGTATGAGTGAGTTGAGCAGATCCTTGGCATGCACTATGCCAATGATGTTATCTCGTGTCTCTTTATATACGGGCAGGCGAGAATGCCCGGTTTCCACTATGGTGCCGGCCGCTTCTATGATGGGAGTGCCGGAGGCGAGGCAGTCGATATCTGTGCGCGGAGTCATGAGATCCTGCACCTGGATTTCATCCAGCGAAAGGATGGAAAGCAGCATCGATCCTTCCTCTGCTTTCAGTTCGCCTTCTTCGCGCGCTTCGCGGATGGCCTGCTCCAGATGATCTTCCGTCGTCTTGCCGGAAAAAAAGGCGCTTAATTTCGACCACAGGCTACTGTGGGTGTCTCCGTCCAAAGAAGAAGCTCCTTCCAATAAAGTTATGGCCGCTATTTTAGCTGGGCAGACTGGCGCGGCGGCAAAAACACGCAGCTTGCAGCCATTTACTGACAGCTTGCAGTCCGCAAGGTCCACCATATATTCACTGTGGATAAAAGGCAAGCCAGCTCTTTATCTCGGCTGAAAAAACACGGCTCTAGAATGAGAAAAAGCGCTTCTCCATGCGGAGAGGCGCTTTCAGTTTTGCCGCTTCCTCGTATTCTTGTCTGGCTGGCGTGCCGCAGGTTACTTCAGGTTGGCTTTGAAGAACGCGTCCATTCTGTCAAAGGGGATAACGTTCATGTTGTCGTACAGGTCCGTATGCACTGCTCCGGGAATGATCAGCAGTTCCTTGTTGTCGCCTTTGAGCTTTTTGAAGGCGTCTTCGCTGAAATAGCGCGAATGGGCCTTTTCTCCGTGAATGACGAGCACTGCGCTGCGTATTTCATCGCTGTAGGCCAGTATGGGCATGTTCATGAAAGACAGGGCGGATGTGGTGTTCCAGCCTTCGTTGGAGTTGAGCGAGCGCTTGTGATAGCCGCGGTCCGTTTTATAGTAGTCGTAATAGTCCTTCACGAAGAAAGGGGCGTCTTCGGGCAGCTTGTCGGGAACTCCTCCGGCACGCTGGTAACCGCCGTTTTTGTAATCGGCAGTGCGCTGCGCGTTGAGGGCCTTTCTGGCGTTGTATCTGCCTTCGGCGTCCATGGAGTCAAAGTAGCCCCTGGCCGTTACCCTGGTCATGTCATACATGGTGGAAGCTACGGTCGCCTTGATGCGCGTATCCATGGCGGCGGCGTTCAGGGCCATGCCGCCCCAGCCGCATATGCCTATGATGCCGATGCGTTCAGGATCGACGTTGTCCTGAACAGACAAAAAGTCCACCGCGGCGGAAAAATCCTCGGTGTTGATGTCTGGCGAGGCCACAAAGCTAGGCTGGCCGCCGCTTTCACCCGTAAAGGAAGGGTCAAAGGCAATGGCAAGAAAGCCTCTTTCTGTCATTGCCTGGGCGTACAGTCCCGAGCTTTGCTCCTTTACTGCGCCAAATGGCCCGCTCACGGCAATGGCGGGCAGTTTGCCCTGTGCGCCTGCCGGTTCAAAAAGATCGGCTGCAAGTGTGATGCCGTAGCGGTTGACAAAGGTCACTTTGCGGTGATTGACCTTGGCGCTTTTGGGAAAAACCTTGTCCCAGTCCTGCGTAAGCTGCAGATCCTGCGTTTTCATCATGGCATGTTCCTTGGTGTTTGCCGCGGCGCATTGCTGCGCGGCGGACATGGAAAGCATAAGCGCGCCTGTGCAGATGGCGGCGAGAAAAGCCTTTATGGTCATGCTGGCCTCCGTAAAAGTTGTTGCGTCTGATTGCCTGATAAAAAAGTATAGTGCCGGCAAATAAATGTCTAATGCTTATTTTTTATGGGATATCATGCTTAAAAATCATGGATAATTAAAGACGGAGATTTTGTTTCGTCATTAAACGCGGCATGGCAAAAAGAGAAAGCATTTTATTGATATTGACATTCAAATTCATTATCTATAAATAATTTATGCACACTTTATTCGCTTACAACTTGCCGGAGGAAATCATGTCTTGTTCCCATTGCGGACGCTGCCGCCAGCAGAGCGGTTCAGCCCTGTCAGTTTCTGCCGCTCTCAAGCAAAAAAGGCCCTGGGTTTTGGGTGCGCTTGCACGTGCATGCGGCATGACCGAAAAAGAGGCGGCCAAAGAATTGCCCTGTGAAATGTGCGTGTTTGCCCCTGGTCATGCCTTTGAGAAGATATGGAAAAGCATCAGCGGGTGGGATAGCGCCATATTTGTAAGCCAGCAAGGCGGTTTTGGCGTCAAGTACTGCGGCCGCATACCCGAAGGCCGTGCTGTAAGCGGAATTTACCATTTTTCTGGTGAAGGACCTCTGAGCGGGCATGTGCGTCTGGATTCCATATCTGAGATATGCTTTCTTTCCCTGCCGTTTATGGGGAGGGAAACCTGTTCCGTTCAGTTTTTTGATTTGGATGGCAGCGCTATGTTCGCTGTCCATGTTGGCAAGGTCGCCGGTGAACTTTCGCCGTATGCCAGGGCGTCGTTTATGTCCATGCGGGAAAAGGCGGAGCATGATGGCTTTGCCGTTTATGGCGGTTTTGAGATTCCCATGTATAAGGCGGTATGATTTTTCTTGAGGGGCTGCAAAGAGCGGGGGAGGGAGAACTTCCCCCGCTTTTTGTTTATCGGTATTTCCGTTCTGATATAATAACCTCGGCTTTCATGCCGATGAGGCCGCTCCCCGGCCTGAAGGCCGGTGGATTCGTTGCAGCCGGCTTGAGAGAGTCATTCCCCCCCCCAAAAAAAAAGCATAAGGTACGCTGGCATGATGCCTGTGCTGATCCTATATGGCGGAAC
>JAGAZG010000150.1 GCA_017940105.1 Mailhella sp.
ACAAGCAGTGTATTACTGAACATATCGCCAAAAACAGATCCTGTGAGGGCGGCATTTAAAGCCTTTCCTCCCTTGCCCTGTTGCATCATAGGATATCCGTCCATTGCGGTACATACAGCAGGAGGAGCGCCGGGAGTATTTAGAAGGATGGCTGTAATCGACCCTCCAAACATGCTAGCCTTATAAATTCCAAGAAGCATGGGGATACCAACGAGAGGATCCACGTAAAAGGTCAATGGCAGCAGGATTGAAATGGCCATTATTCCCGATATGCCAGGGATGGCGCCAAACATAAGTCCGATAAAAATACCCGCACCAATAGCTATGATTGACGCCGGGGAAAGCACGCCCAACAGACCGGAACAAATTTCACTGATCATGAAAACTCCATAAGCTTTTTATCCCATAGAGGAAAAAAGTACGCCTGATGGAAGAATGACTTGCATAAGATGGACACAGGCATAATACAGCAACGCTGTGAAAATGACATAGCAAACAAGTCCAGCCAGCCATCGCCGGATACCAAGCATGACAGAAGGGTAAGGGGATCAATCACTCCATCATTTGCGCACCAGGCCGCTCCGCATACTTCCTCGCCCCATGCTATGTTTGGAAGCAGCTTTTCAAGCTCTGCCCTGCTTATCATGCTGCCGTCGTATTCGCCTAAGGCTACACGCAGCTTTTCTATATAATCATATTTTGCCTGGTATTCTTCCTCACTGAGGACAGGTATAAGCCCTCCCTGATAATTAACAGGAATTTTTATCCCGCTTACTTCTTCTAATTCTCTCGTTAATTCTGGGTACAGACTTGAAGAGATAAAACCCCATCTGGCATATTCGGGTAGATGCAGAAATTTCGATTGACACCAGATAAGTCCAACGTTAGCCCGGGAAGCTCTATTGGTCGTCGTTGGTGCGTCGAGAACAAGCACCTTTTGATGCTTTCCAGAAAGACCATAGGCCACGGCAGCACCTGCGACCCCGCAGCCAATAACAATTACATCATATTCACTGCTCTTCATGATCTGTCATCGCCTCATGCAGAAAAGGAAAACCTATTACTCCACAATCAATTATTCAGGCTTATAAGCTATACAATCAATTTCCACCTTGAGGTCATTCATCATCTCTGCTTGAACGCATACTCTAGCCGGTGCATGCTCCGCCTCAAAATATCGGGCATAAACTTTATTGAACCCAGCAAAATCCCTTGGATCATCAAGAAAAACATTCACTCGCACAACATCATTCATGGAGTACCCGGCGTCCTCAACGACTTTTTTCAAGTTATCAAGGGCTGCTTTGGCCTGTATGCTGATACTTCCCGAAACAATCTCGCCTTCCGAATCTCTGGAGACCTGCCCGCTCACAAAAAGCCATCCTCCGGCCATTACAGCTTTCGCAAATGGTAACGCTCCAGGCTTGCTAGGAATACCAAACCGCTTAATGGACATAACTAACTCCTTATTATTGCTCAAAATAATTTTTCTAAAAAATAAGGGAGGGATATCCCTCCCTTATCAAAAAGCACTTACTTCGTTAGCTCTAAACTTGAAAGAACCTTCTGCATTTCAGCATACTGATCTTTCAGCTGATTCAGCCATTCCTCACCGGTAGCAAAATTGGGATCCGCTTTCATATTATTGATGGCCTTGATATAATCGGGATCCTGAACGATTTCTTTCGACAAGGCAGCAAGCTTGTCATGGATTTCTTTTGGGAGTCCTTTAGGAGCCGAGATACCGCCCCATCCGAAATAATTTCCTGGATAGCCAAGTTCCTCAAATGTAGGTGCGTCCGGATAATCCTTGCTCTTTGCCCCCAGTGCCAAAATTTTCAATTCCCCAGCAGAAGTCATCGAACTGTAATTCTGAGGGAATAAAAATGTCATATCCGCATGACCGCCAAGCACAGCTGTAGCTGCTTCGCCACCGCTCTTGTAGACAACAGACTTGAGTTCAACTCCAGACGTGGAAAACCAGTTGCGCATTGCAAAGGTTAACCACGAAGTACTTGTTGGCGCAGCAAACACATACTTTCCTGGGTTCTTTTTGGCTTCTTCAGCAAATTCCTTTAAGTTCTTCCAGGGAGCACCTTTTTGGCAACAACCGCACAATTCGCGAGCATGATGCGGGCAATATAGTCAAAATCATCAAATTTGATGCTGACTCCTTTGACCGTCAACGGAATAATGATGTTGGGTCCTGCCTGAGCAAGGAATAATGTATATCCATCGGGCTTGGACTTGACGAACTTGAGCGCAAGGCAATAGCAGAAGCTCTCGAATACTATAAGGGTAACATCACTCTTGCTGCTCACAGCCTAGGCATCACGAGACCTACTCTCTATAGAAAAATCAGCAAGTACCGACTTGATTACCGCTGATATCCTCCCCTCCTAAAGCTTGGGGAATATAGCAATTAATAAAGCCGCTCTTTAAGGTAGCGCACCTCCATCCGTTCTGACACCACGGAAAAGGCGTTCATTTGCAGACAGTTTAGTTAGATTCCAGCTGCCTTTGCAATAGATTATCCTTATGCTATAAAATTCTATTATAATCCTAACAAGTTATAGTAAAACTATTTTTTAGCTGTATAGTTATTGGTATGTCGTCCATAGGGAATTCCGAGTTTATCCAATTTTGCTCTTAACGTATTTGGCTTCAATTTGGCCTTTTCTGCCGCCCTCGTTTTTTGCATCGATTGCATTACGTTATGACTTATAATTTCTATCTGTTAATAAGCATGTAAGCCTCTATGTTCTCACCATTCGCAACGATTATGGCGATTGACCGTGCTATCCGCTGCGGAAACGACAAGACTGCCTCGGTCTATGACAGCCGCGGCATTTTATTTATATGACCTTCCGCATATTTAACCTTAAATATAATATACTATTAAGGGAAATTTCCCTTATTTGTTTGACCTTTCCCTTAAAACACACTAATATTTAAGGGAATTTGATAGGAGGGGTAAAGAAATGAGAGAGTTCAACTACTCATTGATTAGGGATAAAAAGTGGGATTCCGATTTGCTGGGGCTCATCGCAGCCATATACAAAGAGGCTGGAAAAGAAGAGATGTATCTGAAGCAGAAACCGGAGGAACTTGATAAGCTGGTGGAGATAGCCAAGGTGCAGAGTACGGAGGCTTCAAATGCCATCGAAGGGATTGTTACAACGAATACACGCATTAGACAGCTTGTCGAAGAGAAAACGACGCCGAAGAACCGTGATGAACAGGAAATTGCAGGTTACAGGGATGTGCTGAGTATCATTCATGAGAGCTTCGATGCAATCCCTATTACACAGAACTATATCTTGCAGCTGCATAAAATCCTATACAGCCACTTGAATAATCCTGTGGCAGGCAAGACTAAGACGGTGCAGAACTATATCAGTGCGACTTACCCGGACGGGCATACACAAACGCTTTTTACTCCGCTTGCACCTTATGAGACGCCGGATGCGCTGGACAGGCTGTGTGAGGAATACAACCGCGTTATCGGGAATATGGAACTTGAACCGTTGATTGCAATTCCTGTTTTTATACACGATTTTCTTTGTATCCATCCATTCAATGACGGAAATGGGCGCATGAGCAGATTGCTTACAACGCTCCTTTTATACAGAAGCGGATTCTATGTCGGAAAATATATCTCGCTGGAAGCGAAGATCGCAAAGAATAAGGATTTGTATTATGATGCGCTGTCTGCGTCACAGGATGGCTGGCATGAGGGAGCAGATGACCCTGTTCCGTTTATAAAATATCTGCTTGGAACAATCCTTGCGGCCTACAGGGATTTTGAGGATCGCTTTGCTCTTGTAGAAACAAAACGATCCGCACTTGATACAGTGCGTCTTGCAACGCAAAACAAAATAGGGCGTTTTACCAAGCAGGACATACGGGAACTTTGTCCGTCTCTCAGTGTCAGTTCCGTAGAGGGGGCACTGCGCAAGCTGGTGGTTTCCGGCGAACTGAGGCGCGAGGGCAGCGGCAAAAACACTTGCTACTACAGAACAAAGTAGCATTCTCTTAAGAAGAACGACTTCCCCTTAATATAGGGGATATTATAAGGGAATGAGCCGTGCGGGGTCACTATAACTGAACACGCCAGCCAAGACAATCGGAATTATCTACATCGATCCATAGGGTTTACACAAAATCTGCTACACTACCGTTCCCAGGGATCGCAAGTCCGTCGCCGATAGCCATTATATCAGCTGCGGACTTTTTTATGACATGGGGTTTTGAGACGTAAGCATCACGGGAACCCCATGTTGAATGGAATCCGGTCTGTGATACTTTCAAAAGAACCAAGGAGAGTATCATGGCAATCACGGATTGGAAGCCAGTCGTTGAAGAATGGTCCCGGAGTGGGTTACGAATCAGCTTTAGCAGAACTTGCGAAGAGACATGGAGTATGCTGGATACAAGGACGCAACTGGTAACGTTTTCAAATTTTTTCTTAACTCCAGGGGCGGGACTATACCAGCAGTACACGATCTCCGAGCTGCTTCAGCTCAAAGCGATCAGCAAGAGCTTATCCATGTCGATTATCTCGATTTTAGCCGCAGAAAAAGCGCCGATGACTTTCTTTTCGCGCAGCCTGTGCAGCGCCCTGTTCAGCGTTGTTCTGTGTATGCCCAGGGATGCCGCCAACGTCGTCTGCGATATGTTGGGATTTACGATCTCAGATGACTTGTCATTATCCTTCGACATGTTCAGAATGAAATTGCAAACCATTTTTTCAGCGCTGTCTTCATTCCTCATCGTGAAATTGTTATGCATGATGAGGGTCTTGATGCACTGCTGCTTCAAGACATACGCTATGACATTCGGATATTGGACGATCTTGTCGCTGTCCGTCAAAAACTTGCTCGGAAAGCTCCATGCGACGGTTTCCTCGTCAAAGGTGAAATGCACGTTGTATGTTCTGAAATTTGTGAAATCAGAAACGACAGAAATCGATGTCGCAAACGTATTGCCCGAAAAAAGCTTAATGATATTGATGCATTTTCCATTGGGCAGGTCATGGTACAACGTGACGCAGCCCTTATCGATATAGAAAAAAACATTATCGAGCTTGTCATCCATGTACAGGTTTTCCCCCTTTCTGAACACGAAGCGCGTTCCATACGCAAGTATGTCGTTGAAAGGGGAATCCTGGCGCAGAATGCGTCCGGTATAAATAGATGCGGCGTCAATTTCCATGATGCAACACCCGCATTTTGGATTGATGGCCGGCCAGTCGCCAGCCCCAGGCTTTTGTGCCTAATCCATCATAGATGGCAGCCACAGTGACAGTATCGGAAAAGCCATGAGGATGGCAACATGTATGAAGTCAGCGGCCAGGAATGGAATCACACCTTTGAAGACCGAGCCCATGGGCACATTCGCCACGCCCTTGATCACAAAGAGGTTCAGCCCGACAGGGGGAGAAATCAATCCTATTTCCGTCACCCTCACCACAAGAATGCCGAACCATATGGGATTGATGCCGTATTGTTGTATCAGCGGGAAAAATATGGGCATGGTCAGCAGCACGATGGCCATGGAGTCCATAAAACATCCGAGTATGATCATGACGATGAGTATGCCCAAAATGACCAGGATCGGGCTGTCCACTATGCCGGCTATGATCGCGGATAGCTCCATGGGTATGCGGCTTACTGTAAGAAAATAGCCGAAAATCATGGCTCCCAGCACGACGAGGTAGCACATGCCGGACGTGGCCACGGAGGACTTCAGGCAATCGGCGATGAACTTCACCCGTCCATGCTTCTTTTTCATGAGCCCGAGGAAGAAAGCGCCGCAAGCGCCGATGCCTGCAGCTTCATTGGGGGAGAACATCCCTACGTAGAGCCCGCCGATCACCACGGTGAAAAGCAGCATGATGGGCCATACCTGCCCGAGAGAAGCAATCTTTTCCTTAACCGCATGCACTTCTCCGGCAGGACCGTCCTGCGGGCGTATGGTCACCCAGATCCTTATGACGGCGGCATACAGGAGTATCTGTATCAATCCGGGTATGACCCCGGCCATGAACATCTTGCTTATGGATTCTCCCGTGATGATCCCGTAGAGGATCATGATCGTGCTCGGCGGTATCAGAATGCCGAGGGTCCCGCCCGCTGCAATGCAGCCTGTAGCAAGAGCCTCGGAGTATTTGAACTTGCGCATCTCCGGAAGAGCCACGACTCCCATGGTCACAGCGCACGCCACGCTTGATCCAGAAATTGCCGCAAAACCTCCGCACGCCGCGATGGTTGCAAGCGCAAGTCCACCCTTAAGTTTTCCTATCCAGGTATTCACTGCCTTGAAAAGGTCGTCGCTGATGCCGGACTGGAAGGCAAAATTGCCCATGAGGACAAAAAGGATGACGACTGCGTACGTGGGGCTGACAAACGTTTCATAGGGCACCCCCCTGAGGATGCCAAGAGCGGGATCCACTCCGGATATGGCGGCAAAGCCTGCCGTGCCTACGGCAATCATCGCCATGCCTATCGGCACGCGCAGGAAGATGATGGTTATCAGCGTGATTATTCCAATGCATCCAATGAGGACAGCCGCCACGGCTCATGCCCGGCGCAGCCTGCGCTCGTTGCCGACGCGTATGGTAAAGTGTGAGTTGTCAAAATATTCCAACAGGGGAATGATGTACTTGCGTGAAAGGCCGGTCAGCTCCTTCAAATCCGTAGGCGTCATGTCGCTGTGCTCTTCAAACCATCCGCGCACGTCCTGCTTGATCTTTTCCATGGTCTGCGCGTCGTAATACAGATCTTCGCTGATCTTCACCAGATCGCCCCGCTGCCGGAGCATGCCGAGCACCGGCAGAGCCTGCTTTTCCGTGACATGCTGCGCTTCCAGGACATGCCTGAGCAAGGGTGGGGTCATGGGTGCCGCCCTGTGCGCTTCAAGTATGTTGCGGGCCAGCTCTTCCTCGCCGACCTGCAGCTCGACGGCAAATCCTGCAAGGCGCAGTATATCGCCTTCGGCCACCAGCTTTTCTTCCCGCAAGAGCTGGTTCAGCACGAACATGCCCATCTGCGACGGGACGGCGGGGGCGACGCCGCTGAACAGCCAGCCGCGCGCCATGCCTTTTTGCAGTGGATTCTGGCGGTGGAACTGCGCTGCGCGCTCAAGGAACAGTCCCTTCCACGTTTCTAGGGCTGAGGCGCAGACGTAGGAACGGGAATCCTTGTGAAAGCAATATATCTTATGCTCGCGCGCAAGGGACTGCACGGCCTTGTCCAGGCGCTTTTCCTCCAGGCTAGTGAGCACGGCCAGCCTGGCCCAGCTCACACCCTCCTGGCCGGCGAATTCCGTCTGCGTGAGCACGCGTGTTGCATCGTCCGCCTCCGGCAGGACAAGCAGGCGTTCCCTGAGCCCTTCGGGTATCTTGCGCAGCTTGACATCGTAGGGCGCGGAGTTGAGCAGCACGCCGCCGGCAGCCGTGCGCAGCGGCGAAAAAAGCCGCACCACGCAGTGATCGCCGAACACGCCG
>JAGAZG010000151.1 GCA_017940105.1 Mailhella sp.
CAATGCGCAGGTGCCCTGCACGCCAGGAATGCTGGCCATGGCAAAAAGCCTCGGCAGGGGCATGGGCGGCGCCGGCTGTTCCTGCGGCGCACTGACGGGCGGGGTCATGGCCCTGGGCGCGCTGCTTGGCGGGAAATCAAAGGAATCAGACAACCTCTGCAAGGCCCTGACGCTGCGCTACCACAACGCTTTTAAAGAAGCTAACGGGGCAACATGCTGCCGAGTCCTTCACCGTGGGCTTGCCTTCGGGTCGGCCGAGCAGATCGAATCCTGCGCCAGACGCACAGAAAACGCCGCACGCATCCTCGCGCAGGTAATCGCAGATGCCGAGGCTGATATCAAACGTCTTTAAGCGCAAAACTTTATCCAGCTGCCTTTAATTGAACAATATGGATTTGCTATCAAAATATTCTGCGTTCATTTTTGATTTCGATGGTACTCTTGCCGATACCGCACCTGATATTCTGTCCATTATCAAGACTGTGATACGTGATGCCGGGATTAAAGTGCCAGCCTGCAGCACAGAAATCATAGGACCGCCTCTGGAACAAATATTTGCATCTCTCCTGCCCGGCACAGAAAAAGAACAACTGAATTCTCTTGTTGCGGCATACAGGGCAAAGTACAGAACCTGCGGTTTTCCTTTCACGCGCGTATTTACGGGGATTCCCAATATCCTTCAGCAGATTTATCGACATGGCAAGCCTGCGTTCATAGCAACCAACAAGCCTTGCAGCGTGTCAAAGGCTCTGCTGGAGAGCAAAAGCCTGCTCCATTTTTTTAAAGATGTCGTGAGCAGGGACTCCATTCCAGGACGTTGCCTTTCTAAACGACAAATGCTGGAATATCTTGGGGACAAATACAGTCTTAACGCCTCCTCTGCGCTCATGATCGGCGACTCCGTACTTGACATGGAAGGCGCCAGGCAGGCAGGCATGTGCTCAGCCGCTGTCCTTTATGGTTACGGCTCTCCCCAGCAACTCAGGGAGACTGGACCGGACCTGCTTATTCTGACAGAAAGCTGGGATGACATTGCTTATGGGCCTGGTATGAGGGAATTGTCATGAAGCAGAACAAGCGCCATGATATTATCCTGTATGCGGTGATGCGCAACGGATACATATCAATTAAAGCTCTTTCTGATGAACTGGGTGTTTCTGAACAGACTATCAGAAGAGACCTTGATTTTCTTGACCGGAACGGCATGCTTGAGCGCAGGCCTGGAGGCGCAAGCGTCCGAACGACCATTCTGAACCGATCCTATGAGGACCGGCGCATTGAAGAGATCAATGACAAAGAGCGCATTGCCAGGGCCATTGCCGAATACCTGCCCGATTACTGCTCTGTTTTTCTTACGCTAGGCACGACGACAGAGGTAATAGCTAACGCGCTATTGGAGCGCACTGGCCTCATGATTGTAACTAATAACGTCGTGGCAGCACTTACGCTGAATAAAAAATCTGATTTTGAAGTCGTGCTCACCTCTGGCTACATGCGTAAAAGCTCTCACGGGCTTGTCGGTGCATCTACCATAGCTTCGGTCGAGGGGTTTCAATGTGACTTTTTGGTTACCAGTACGGGCGGCATCAATGAAGACAACGGCTACCTGGTCGATTTTCATAATGCTGATGTAAGCGTCGCCCAGGCTATGATGAAGAATTCAAAAAAAACCATTCTTGCGGCCAGCCGCGGCAAATTTGGCCGGCATGCCGTTATCCGCTTTGCCCCCATGGAAAATATTGATGTTCTCGTTACATGCACTCCTGTCCCCGAACGACTTGTGGAACTGACACACGAACGTAATGTAGAACTCATATCCTGTTGAACGGAAAAAAAAGCCTGCCGATGCGTAATGGCACAGGCAGGCTATGTTATTTTCATATGCTGTGCTTATGCAGAAAACTCCAGAGAGCCATAGACTCCGCAAAGCTTGTCTACAATGACGTTACCCTGCGGTGATCCAAGCAGATCTGCGCCAAGAATGAACGCCATCATCGCAAGCTCTGCGCTGTTGAGTGTGCCGAATCCTGAAAACTTGATTCCTATTTCAGCAGGAAGAGCCCTGCGCATAATACCAATATGCTCCAGTCGCGGCATGCCTCCACGCCCGGTAGATGTTTTTGCATAATGTACGCCTGCTTCGGCGGCGCATTTGCAGCCTGCGACTATCTCTTCATCCGTAAGCATTGCCGTTTCTAGGATAACCTTGATGACGACGCCCGACTGCTCAGAAGCGGCTTTTACCACTCCGCGTATATCTTCAGTATACTCGCGGTAGCGTTTTTCCTTTAACAGGCTGACGTTTGCTACAACATCGACACTGCAGGGCCTTCCGGCAATTATTTCCATGACGGCATACGTCTCGGCGATCTTCGCTTCTGCAGGCATAGCTCCCAGGGGAAACGCAAGGGGGATTCCCGTGGCGACTCCGCTGCCTTCCAAAAGATCTGCTACCAGCGATGACCAATAAGGAAGTGTAAACACAGCCTTAAAGCCATATGACCTGGCAAGTGCGCAGGCTCTCTCAATATCGGCCCGCGTGGCATCGGCCGACAGAACTGTATGATCTATGCGCGAGGCGACATCGCCGGCCGTCCATTCTTTTCCATTGATGCGCATCTCCCAACTCCTTACAAAGAAATAATGAAGCCGCCGTCTATGAAAATCATCTGTCCTGTAACAAAATCGGCTGCGGGAGAGACAAGAAAAGCCACGACGGATCCGACCTCTGATGGCTTGCCCCAGCGTTTTGCCGGGGTATGACGGATGATATAGTCATTTAAATCCTTATCACTCATCAGCGCCGTATTCATGTCAGTAGCAATAAAGCCGGGAGCAATGCCATTAACTTGAATATTGTACTCTGCCCATTCTGTCGCCAGGGCTCTTGTAAATTGCTTTACGGCTCCCTTGGTGCTTGCATAGGGAGAAACCGTAGGTCGGGCTATTTCTGACATAAGGGAGCAAAGATTGACAACTTTGCCTGCTCCACGGGCTTGCAGCAGAGGCAATGCCGCGCGAGACACCCTGAATACGCTGGTCAAGTTTGTATCCAGCATACGCTGCCACGTTTCATCAGACAGATTCTCAACGCGATCCCTTAAATTGATGCCGGCGTTATTGACCAGAATGTCCAATCCTCCATCTTCTTCATAGAGGATCTTCATCGCCTGCTCGATTTCTTCTTTCTTGGTCACGTCAAAAATAAGGTAGCGTACCTGTACATCGGGATACGCCTGCTGCAGCTTTTCGGCAGATTCTTTCACAAGCTGGACATTAATGTCGGAAAGAATGATCGATGCTCCCTGAGAAGCCAGAGCTTCAGCTATGGCATAGCCAATCCCTCGTCCGGAACCGGTGATCAACGCCGTCTTTCCCTTTATGGAAAACATATCCATGACGTACCTCTTTTTATGACAGTTTTTAAACAATTATCCCTGTCCGGAGCATTCCAATATCAGGTTTCGAGCATATAACAGCCCCTGCCTGGCATCTTCATCAGGGTTACTTCCCGGAATTGCTTCCATTCCCAGGAAACCATCGTAACCAGCAGCCATGAGGTCTTTCAGTACTTCGCCAAGCCGCATGCATCCATGACCGGGAACTGCGCGGGTGTTGTCCACAAAATGAACATGGCCGATATTGTCTTTTGAACGTGAAATGGCCCCTGGAATCGACGCCTCTTCTATATTCATATGAAATGTATCCAAAAGAAGCGACAAATTTTCGGGATTGCCAGCCATAGCCTTAAGTTCCAAGCCTTGTGCAGCCGTCTGTATGGAGTCAATCTCATACCTGCAGATAGGTTCGAGCAGAACCTTAACTCCCATGCCGGACGCAACCTCGCAGTACGCCCTCACTCCTTCAGCCATTCTTTTCAGGCTGTCAGGGCGATTATCATGTCTGCCGCGTAAAAAGCCCAGGTTAGGCATAGCCCCCAACTCCGCACACTGCCCAAGATGATACTTTGACCGCTCAAGCAGTTCGGGCAGGCGCTTTGCTTCGTTTAAATACAGCCCGTCAGCCATCAAGTCGCCCTGAGAAGCAAGCATTGTCACATTCAAACCATACTGCGCAACAAGCCGGCGAACTTTGCTGACATCCACTTCCTGAGGTTTTGGAAAAAACAAATCCACACCGTCAAAGCCCATCTCTGCAAGGCGGGGCAGATCCTTGTCAAGCCCATTGAAAAACATAATGTGGCGCATGTTTGATGGAGAAGACGCCACAGAAATACTGATTTTCATAACGCAAAACCTACTAATCTGCCATGATGACAACTTTCATTGACCGAGTTTTGTCCGAGGCTGTCAAAATAGCCTCCTCTGCCTTTGAAATGGGGAACGTCGCCGTAACAAGAGCCGAAATGTCAAGGCGGCCGCTTTCGACAAGCCTGGCCGCAAGAGCAAATTCCTGGTACGCACGGAGCGAACCTTTTACCGTCACTTCTTTGCGTATCACCATTGTATTCACGGGATACAAGACCTCTTCTTCCAGCTGAAAGCCCACATGGACGACTGTTCCGCCAGGACAGACATTTTGCAGGCAGGCATTCATACCGCCCCGTGATCCTGAAGCCTCAAAGCAAACGTCGCACAGACCTGAAAATGCCGCAGCGTCAGATCCGGCGGCGCTCACGGTTACGTCAGCCCCAAGTTTTTCGGCAATAGTCAGGGGAAAGCGCTCAAGGTCAGAAATAATAACCTTGGCAGCTCCATTAAGGTGTGCGACTGCCGCAATCAGGCAGCCAACAGGACCAGCGCCACTGATGAACACGGTTTTTCCAAGCACGTTGCCGGCTCGCGACAAAGCATGCAGGGCAATGGCAAGCGGCTCTATGCATGCGCCCGTATCCAGAGGCATCGCGTCAGAAACAGGCACACACTGGCGGGCCTGAACAACGGGGTATTCCATCATGACCCCCTGAACATGGGGGATGCGAGCCGCTGATCCATAGTAGCGCAGCGAACGGCAAAGATTCTGACGGCCAGACTTGCAGTACTCGCATGTGCCGCATTCGTCTGTTGGATTGATGATGACCTTCTGACCAGGTTCAAGGCCTTTCACGCCCTCTCCGGGCTCATCGACGATGCCAATAATTTCGTGGCCAAGTACCATGGGCTCTTTTACGATGGCGTTACCAACGCGGCCTATGTGGTAATAATGCAAATCGCTCCCGCAAATACCGACCCCGCCCATCTTAAGGCGCACCATGCCAACACCTGGCTCCTGCAAAGGACGCTCTTCTATGCGCAGATCCTTTGCCGCATAAAGAACACACGCTTTCATCACTCTGCCCCTTTCCACCGCTGCAATTAGGCATATGAAACTGCCTTTCGAAGCGGCAGCATTAGTATTTTTTTCGCGTACTCGCCTTCAGCTCCGCACGCCCTTCCATGCCTGCACAAACCCTTTCAGTCCGTTTGCAGCGGCGTGCAGGACTTCTTCATCTGACATTTTCTGCGAAAACCATTTGTCTGCCGCATCCAGCAGAAAATCATCAGCGATAAAGCCAGCAGACATGCAGCCTGACGGTATGGCGCTGCAAACGCGGTCAAGTTCATAACCCTCA
>JAGAZG010000152.1 GCA_017940105.1 Mailhella sp.
CCCGTCTTGAAACGATATACCGTGAGAAGGTGGTTCCGGTATTGCAGAAGGAGTTTGCATATAAATCTCCCATGCAGATCCCTGGAATCGAAAAGATCTCCCTGAATATCGGTCTTGGCTCTGCCAACCAGAACCAGAAGCTGATAGACGACTGCGTAGCCGACCTGACCGCTATTTCCGGCCAGAAGGCAGTAGTCACACGTGCCAAAAAGTCCATTGCCGCTTTCAAGCTGCGTGAAGGTATGCCTATAGGCGTGCGTGTCACGCTGCGAAAAGACGCCATGTGGGACTTTCTTGATAAGCTGATGAATTTTGCCCTGCCCCGAGTGCGCGATTTCCGCGGTATTCCGGATCGAGGCTTCGATGGACGCGGCAATTTTACACTCGGTATCAAGGAGCATACGATCTTTCCAGAAATGGAAGCTGATCGTGTGGACAGCCCCGTTGGCATGAACATCACCATTGTGACCACCGCAGCTACGGATAAAGAAAGCAAGCTGATGCTTGAGCAGCTCGGCATGCCATTCCGCAAGTAAGGAGTGAGACATGGCTCGTACGTCTCTTAAAGTCAAAGCCGCTCGTAAACCAAAGTTTGCCGTGCGCGCTTATAATCGCTGCCCAGTATGCGGCCGTCCCCACGCTTACATGCGCCAGTTCGGTCTTTGCCGTATCTGTTTTCGCGAAAAAGCGCTCAGCGGTGAATTGCCGGGCGTTCGTAAATCCAGCTGGTAAGCCCAGCCAACATTCAGGAGTTATACCATGTTGACCGATCCCATTGCCGATATGCTTACGCGTATCCGCAACGCACACCTGGCCCTCCACAAGGAAGTGAGTGTGCCGCGCTCGAAGATTAAGGAAGCCATGGCGACCATCCTCAAGCAGGAAGGCTATGTGGAAGATGTGAGCATTGATGAGGAAAATCGCTCCATCACCATTGCGCTGAAGTATTTTAAGGGTCGTCCCGCCATCAACGGTCTTAAACGCGTCAGCAAGCCTGGCCGCCGTGTCTATGTGGGCGCTTATGATATCCCCCGCGTCCAGAATGGTCTCGGCATATGCATTCTGTCCACTTCCCGCGGCGTGCTGGATGGCATGACCGCCCAGGCGGAGAAGACGGGCGGAGAACTTCTTTGTGAAGTCTGGTGATCGCGGCGTTTACGCCGCTGACCTTCAGCCAAGGTGAAATAACATGTCGAGAATAGGAAAACAGCCCATTACGCTTCCCAAGGGCGTCGAAGTGAAGCTGGGCGAAGATATGATAGAGGTCAAGGGACCCAAGGGCACCCTTCAGACACCGACAAGTCCTTTGCTTAATTATGAGCTTAAAGACGGGCACGTCAGCATCAGCAGAAAGGATGATACTCGCGAAAGCAATGCTCAGCATGGTCTTCGGCGTACATTGCTCAATAACTGCATCGAAGGTGTGAGCAAGGGGTTCTCTAAGACTCTAGAAGTAGTAGGCGTCGGCTTCAAAGTAGCGGTCAAAGGCAATCTTATAGATCTTTCTGTGGGCTTTTCACATCCCGTTCTGGTTGAGCTCCCAAAGGGGCTTGAAGCTAAAGCCGAAGGCACAAAGCTCACAATTTCCGGCATAGATAAGCAGCTCGTCGGTGAGTTTGCCGCCCGCCTGCGCCGCATACGCAAGCCTGAGCCTTATAAGGGCAAGGGCATTAAGTACGAAACAGAAATTATCCGCCGCAAGGCCGGCAAGTCCGGCGGCAAGGGCAAATAGGGGTTACGGTTATGATTCTTTCCAAGAATGAAAGCCGGAAGCGCCGCAAGGTGCATATTCGCAAAAAGATTTCCGGCACCTCAGAACGTCCCCGCCTGGTTGTGTACCGCTCCAACATGCATATTTATGCCCAGGTTGTGGATGACACGATAGGTGAAACGCTTGTTGCAACCTCTACGCTTTCCATGTCCAAAGCAGGACAGAAAGCTTCCTGCAACAAAGCGGGCGCAGAGTCCGTGGGTAAAGAGATTGCCCGCCTGGCTCTCGAAAACGACATACATAAGGTCGTTTTTGATCGTAACGGCTATCTGTATCATGGTCGCATAAAGGCTGTTGCCGAAGGCGCCCGTGAAGGCGGCCTTGAATTCTAGTCGTCCATTCAGGACAGCAAGAGCAGGAAAATATGGAACAGCAGCAGCAAACACAACAGGATTCCGGCTATATCGAAAAAGTCGTGAGCCTCAACCGTGTTGCCAAGGTCGTGAAAGGTGGACGTCGTTTCAGCTTCAGCGCGCTCATTGTCGTTGGCGACGGCAAGGGCAGCGTGGGGTACGGGCTAGGCAAGGCTCAGGAAGTGCCCGAAGCAATGCGTAAGGCAACTGAACGCGCTCGTAAGTCTATGGTTCAGATTCCCCTTGTGGAAGGAACTCTCCCTTATGAAGTGCTCGGTCGTTTTGGCGCAGGACGCGTCCTTCTTAAGCCGGCATCCCGCGGTACCGGCATTATTGCTGGCGGCGCTGTGCGCGCGGTCATGGAAGCCGTTGGGGTAACCGACGTGCTTGCCAAGGCTATTGGCACCAACAACCCGCATAACGTGCTTCGCGCAACTGTTGAGGGGCTTTCTTCCCTCCGCAGCGCAGAAGAAGTTTCTGAAGTGCGCGGTAAAAAACTGGAAGCCCCGCGTAAGTAGGGTTATAAGGTAAAGCACATGTCTGAGATCAAGGTGAAACTCATCAAGAGTCGTATCGGCACGACCCCAGCTCAGAAGAAAGTTCTTGACGCCATGGGCCTTCGCCGCCGTGAGATGGTCAAGAGCCTTAAGGATAATCCCGCTACGCGCGGCATGATTGCAAGCGTAACCCATCTTGTTGAGGTTATTGAATAATGAGACTTAACGATCTGTATCCTTTCCCAGAGGAACGCAAAGGCCGCAGGCGTGTTGGCCGCGGAGCAGGCACAGGACTTGGCGGGACTTCCGGCAAGGGCCACAAGGGCCAGAATGCCCGTGCAGGCGGTGGTGTCCGCCCAGGCTTTGAAGGCGGTCAGATGCCTTTGCAGCGCCGTCTGCCAAAGCGTGGTTTTAAAAATTACGATTTCAAGGTGACCTATGAAGTCGTCAATCTGGATCGCCTTCTTAAGGCATTTCCTGCCGACCAGAAAGAGATCACACTTGAAGATATTTATACGCGCGGTCTTGCTAAGGGCGGCCTTGTAAAGGTGCTTGGAGCAGGTAATGTCGACAGAGCTGTCAGCGTTGAGGCCTTTTGTTTCAGCCAGTCTGCCAAGGACAAGATCCTGGCTGCCGGCGGTGAAGTAAAGGAACTCCTGGCTGGCGAAGACGAAGCTGCCGCTTCTGAGGAATAAATCGTGGCGAACGGCGTTGACACCATGGCTCAAATGCCTGAGCTGCGCAAAAAACTGGCATGGACCCTTTTTATCCTGTGCATGTACAGGGTGGGGGTTCATGTCCCCGTGCCTGGCATAGATGTCAGCGCGCTCTCGCATTTCTTTGCCAGCATGCAGGGATCGGTTTTCGCCCTGCTTGACATGTTTTCTGGCGGTGGCCTGCGTAACGTTTCTGTCTTTGCTCTTGGCATCATGCCTTATATCTCGGCTTCGATCATACTGCAGCTCATGCAGGTCGTCAGTCCGGACATTAAGCGCATGGCAAAAGAGGAAGGACAGGTTGGCAGGCGCAAGATAACGCAGTATACCCGCTATCTGACCGTTGGCATCACGCTTATACAGGGACTTGGCATAGCAACTCTCCTTGAAGGTATGACAAGCCCGGAAAACGCGCCAGTTGTCATGAATCCAGGATGGGAATTCCGGTTGGTCACCATTGTTACACTGACAGCCGGCACTATTCTCATTATGTGGCTTGGCGAACAGATAACCGCCAAAGGCATAGGTAACGGTATCTCGCTCATTATCTTCTCGGGCATCGTAGTAGGTATACCAGGAGCGCTGCTCCGTTCTTTTCAGCTGATTAAGGCTGGCGACATGAATATTCTTTTCGCCATCTTTATTGTTATCATGATGCTTGCAGTCACAGTTGGCATCGTGTTTGTGGAAAGAGCTCAGCGACGAATTCCCATACAGTATGCCAAGCGCCAGATTGGTCGTAGAATGTATGGCGGTCAGACCACGCATCTGCCACTCAGAATAAATACTGCCGGCGTTATCCCACCTATTTTTGCGCAGAGCCTTCTGCTCTTTCCTGCAACTATGGCGGGTTTTTCAACGGCTGTGTGGTTGCAACGTGTAGTTCAGTGGTTTCAGCCTACTTCGATACTGTACAACATAATTTTCGTAGGGCTTATTTTCTTCTTCTGTTTCTTTTACACTGCAATTATCTTTGACCCCAAGGACATTGCAGAAAATTTGAAGAAAGCCGGGGGATTTGTTCCAGGCATCAGACCAGGTGAAAAGACCCGCGAATATATTGATAATGTTCTTACTCGGTTGACGTTCTGGGGCGGCATCTACATATCTTTGATTTCAGTGTTGCCCATGTTGCTCATCGCCCAGTTCAACGTGCCATTTTATTTTGGCGGTACAAGCCTGCTCATTTTGGTTGGGGTGGCTATAGACTTTATGAGTCAGGTTGAATCGCATTTGATTTCACAGCAGTACGGCGATTTGATGAAAAACAGAAGGGCGTAGCCATGAAGAAGTTTCGGGGCGTTTTTATCAAGAATGAGCATGAAATCGAAGTTCTGCGCGTGGCAAACGGAATGACTGCCACAATTCTTGACGAACTGGTGGCCAACGTGCGTCCCGGCGTTCCCACCATATATTTTGAAGAGCTCACGCAAAAGATGTGCCGAGAAATGGGAGTTCGTCCGACATTTCAGGGATATTACGGCTATCCATATGCGCTTTGCTGTTCAGTAAATGATACTATCATCCATGGGTTTCCGTCGAAGGATATTATTTTAAAAGAGGGCGATATCGTCAGCTTTGACATGGGCGTTGAGTATCAGGGCTTCACGGGAGATTCGGCTAGAACGGCGTTTTGCGGCGAGGTTTCTGACGCGGCGCGACATCTCTCTGATGTCACAAAAAAATGTCTGGAACTGGGCATAGCCGAGGCTCATGCAGGCAATAATTTGTATGCGATTTCGGCGGCGGTGCAGCGTTACGCCGAAGCGGAAGGGCTTCATGTTATCCGGGATTTCGTTGGGCATGGCGTTGGGGCCAGTCTTCACGAAAAGCCGGAAGTCCCTAATTTCGTGCCACGCGGCGGCATGGTTAACGGGATTCCAGGCGGCATTCCTCTTAAGTCGGGAATGGTAATCGCCATTGAGCCCATGTTGGCAATAGGCACCCATGAAGTGGAAGTCATGCCCGATGGCTGGACGACAAAGATAAAAGATCGCAGCCTTTCAGCTCATTGGGAACATAGTGTTGTCATACGGCAGGGGGAGGCGGAAATCCTCAGCCTTGCGAGCAATTATAAAGGCTGACTTTCGCGTCGTGATACACTGTCCTTGACAGGGTTATGAGAACAGGATAAAAGATGCAATTCCGGCAAACATGCCGGAATGACGTATCAAAAGCTACAAAGCGGAGAGATCGATGAAAGTCAGGCCTTCCGTCAAAAAAATCTGCCCGAAGTGCAAGGTTATCCGGCGCAAGGGTGTGTTGAGAGTTATCTGCGAAAACCCCAGGCATAAACAACGCCAGGGATAACCTTGCAGGAGTCGTAACGTGGCCAGAATTGCAGGCATAGAACTGCCCCGTGGTAAAAGAGCGGATATCGCACTTACCTATATTTATGGCATTGGCAGGGCGACTGCCCTTCAGATTCTAGCTGCTTCCGGTGTGGACTGGAAGCGCAGCATTGACGATCTGAGTGCTGATGAAGTGAATGAAGTCCGTAAGGAAATCGAAACAAACCACAAGGTGGAGGGTGATCTCCGCCGTGAAGTGGCGTCGAGCATTAAGCGTCTCATGGACATCGGCTGTTACCGTGGTCTTCGTCACCGCCGTGGCCTCCCCGTGAACGGCCAGCGCACGCACACCAACGCACGCACCCGCAAGGGACCTCGCCGAGGAAATGTGGGCAAAAAGAAATAACAGTCCAGGCCAGCCCATAGCTGGGCAGATGAATAAAAGCTCGAAGGAAGTGCAGCATGGCTAGAGCCAAACGTGCAGTCAAAAAGAAAGAGAAGAAAAACGTTCCGCTGGGTATCGCCCATATCGCGGCTACGTTCAATAACACAATAATCACTTTTACCGATACCCGCGGCAACACCGTCAGCTGGTCCTCTGCCGGCCATAGTGGTTTTAAGGGATCGCGCAAGTCAACGCCTTTTGCCGCCCAGGTCGCCGCTGAAAACGCAGCACGCCGTGCCCAGGATAACGGCATGCGTACCGTGGGCGTATATGTAAAGGGACCTGGTTCCGGTCGTGAATCCGCTCTCCGCGCAATCAGCGCAGCCGGATTTAAAGTCGCTTTCATACGCGATGTTACGCCCATTCC